>JBBRQX010000202.1:0-5724 GCA_038225745.1 Pseudanabaenales cyanobacterium
ATGGCAGATATTCGCCAAGAGTTTAACTGCGATCGTGTCGTAGTTTATCGATTTATGGATGATGGGATGGGAGTGACAAAAGGAATTATTGTTGCTGAAGATGGACTTCCTCATCTGACCAACGCCAAAGCCGCAGGCTTAAGCGATCCATGTATTCCTCGTGAAACTCTTGAAGCATATAAAAATGGTCGGATTGTCGCAATCAATGACGTTTTTAAGGAAGGCTGTGTCGCTCCCGCCCATATTAATTTGATGCACCAATTGCAAATCAAATCGAATTTAATCGTGCCTGTAATCCGCCTCGGTGAACTCGATAGCTTACTGATTGCTCATTCTTGCGATCGCCAACGCAATTGGCAAGAGTCTGAAATTGCGACTTTAAGACAACTAGCCGATGAGATCGGACGCGCCATTTCGGGATTAGCTGCCCTAGAACAGCAGCGCATCGTTGCTGACCAAGAACGTAACCGTAGTGAAGCAATTCAACGCGAGTTAATTACATTGCTGTCAGATGTTGAGGGGGCGGTAAATGGAGATTTGACCGTTCGCGCTCAAATTTCGGCGGGTGAAATCGGGATCGTTGCCGACTTTTTTAATGCGATCGTGGAGAGTTTGCGAGACGTTGTATCGCAGGTAAAAATTGCGACAGGTCAAGTAAGCACCTCAGTAAATACGAATAATGATTCCATCCGTTTACTTGCAGGTGATGCGACTTTGCAAGCCAAACAACTCGATGACGCGCTGCAATCAGTTGAACAGATGACCGAATCAATTCAGCAAGTGGCGAGTAATGCGAAACAGGCGGCGGACGCATCGAATGAGTCGGCAAAAACAGCAGAAACAGGTAGCTTAGCGATCGCGCAATCAGCATCTAGTATTTTGCAACTACGTCAAACCGTTGCCGAAACAACCAAAAAGGTAAAACGTCTTGGTGAAGCTTCGCAACAAATTTCTAAAGTTGTCGTACTGATTGATCAAATCGCCTTAAAAACCAATATGCTCGCGGTAAATGCCAGCATTGAGGCAGCTCGTGCGGGTGAAGAAGGTCGTGGCTTTGCGGTTGTTGCAGAAGAAGTCGGCGCACTCGCAGCACAATCAGCAACAGCAACCAAAGAAATCGCCCGAATTGTCGAAACCATCCAACGGGAAACCACAGAAGTAGTCGAATCGATGGAAGCGAGTACTTTGCAGGTGGTTGAAGGTACTGACAAGGTGGAGGATGCGCGAAAGAGCTTGGTGCAGATTGTGGAAGTCGCAAAAAAGGTAAACGAACTTTTCCAAGGTATTTCGATCGCGACAACTTCGCAGGTAGCAACATCGCAATCGGTGAAGCTAGTTATGGAAAATCTATCTACTCAATCCCAAAAGTCTTCAGAAACTTCGCGAGAAGTGGCGATCGCCTTGCAAGAGACCGCAGATGTGGCAAGTAAGCTGCCAGCTTCGGTAGAAACGTTTAAAGTTGATGCAGCATAACAATTTAGCAACCTGCGCTTCGCGCAGGTTGCTAAATTGAAATAAAAGTTTCAATAAAAGTTAGTAGAGGTCGATATGGCAACGAATACATTAAGCGATCGCGAGTGGGCAGTTCGGTTATTATTTCTTGAAGAAGTTAAAGACTTCTTAGCCGACATTGAGATAGAAATATTAGGCTTAAGCGATCGCGGTCTATCGCGATCAGCTATTGACAAAATCTTACGCGCCGCTCACTCGATGAAAGGTGGTGCGGGGATGATGGGTTTTCATGCGCTAAGCGAACTTGCTCACCGTTTAGAAGACTTTATTAAAATTTTGCAAGCAAAAAATCAAACCGCGATCGCCCCTGAAATGGAAAGTCTATTTCTCAGTGCGATCGATAGCATGGGCAAGGTTGCCAATATCCACAAACAGCGTCAAACTCCTGATGCACAATGGCTAGAAGAATATATTCATCAGCCATTCGTCAACTTGCATGAAATCTTAGGAGACTTGTCGGCACAAGATGAAGCGAGTCTACTTTCTGAAGAAGCGGGTGAGGATATGCGTGTCCTTATGTTTGCCACGGAAGTCGATGCTTGTTTAGAGAGGCTAACCAGTGTACTTGCCGATCTCGATTCACAAGTGCTACGCGAAGAATTTGAACTCACCAGTCAAGAGTTTGGCTGCTTAGGTGAAATGTTGGAATTACCAGCATTTAGCCAACTCTGTGCAGATATTAGCAACGCCTTAGCAGATCAAAACAATGATTTACGCGCGGTGACAACTTCTGCTTTAGCCGCGTGGCGGCGATCGCAAGCCCTTGTTTTAGTCAGTCAGTTTCAGGCTTTACCCGATCATTTTGAAATATTGCCCCTCACCCCCGCAGGAGAAGCAGAAAAGATTCTGGCTCTCCCTCTCCTACGTGAGAAGGATCTGAGGGGTGAGGGCAGCTTTTCTCTTGATTTTCAAAATAGCCCTCCAAAAGATGAGACAGTCAATCTTGAGAAACCTTCACTAAATTTAGATGCCACAGTTCGGATTCCTTTACGTCAGTTAGAAACACTTAGCGATCGCTTTGGTGAGTTGAATGCCGAACGGAGTGGATTGCGTCTGCAACTAAAACGAATGCGCGATCTAGTGCAACTCTTAAATACGAGAATGCACGGTCTAGAGCAATCCAATTCTCAACTAAGAGACGCATACGATCGCGTGGCAACCTCAGAGCCATTCATTCCCATCAATGCTGTAATTGCTGCTGAAACGTCAACCAATCAAGCCGCGAACAGTGAAGCATTTCTGCCCTATACCAGTCGATTTGACTTACTCGAAATGGATTCCTACAGCGAATTGCATGTGCTATCACGAGAAATCATGGATAGTGTCGTGCAGTTACAAGAGGTTTCCAGCGACTTAGCAACCGCTTTAACTGATACTGAAGGAACAGAACGCGAACTTGGACGCGCCTCGCGCCAAATGCAAACGGCGATCGAGCAAGCGAGAATGCGAATGCTTAGCGAGATTTTAGGTAAATTTCCACGTCTATTACGAGATTTATCATTGGCGCATGGTAAGCAGGTGGAATTAGTATTGCGCGGTAGTTCGACTCTAGTTGAGCGATCGGTTTTAGAAATATTAGAAGACCCACTGTTACATCTAATTCGCAATGCCTTCGATCATGGCATCGAAACGCCAGAAGCAAGAATTGCGGCGGGTAAATCGCCAAAAGGAAAGATCGAAATTGCCGCAGGTTATCGTGGTAATCAAACCGTAATCACAGTCAGTGATGATGGCAATGGCATTGATTTTGCCAAATTACGCGATCGCGCTTTACAAATGGGATTAAGTGAGAGCGATCTTAATGGCTCTAGCGAAACAGAACTATTAGATCTGATTTTTGAAGCAGGTTTCACCACCGCCGATCGCGTGACTGAGCTTTCAGGGCGAGGAGTGGGAATGGACGTAGTACGCTCCAATTTGAATATAATTGGTGGCAGTATTCGCATTGAGACAGAAGCAGGACAAGGGACAGCTTTTATTTTGACCGTGCCTGTCTCGCTCTCAATTGCGCGGGTGCTACTATTTGAGAGCAACGGCTTGCAGATGGCAATTCTCACCAGTGCGGTTGAAGAAATTCTCTTAATGCGAGATTTACAAATTTATTCAGTGGCAAATCAAGAAGTAATTGATTGGGAAGGCTATTCTGTCCCAGTCTTACGTCTTGGCGATCGCTTACATTTTACCCGACCACAATCTCAATTTGAGACTGAAAACCGCCCAGTTGTAGATGAACCGCTCAGCCTGATTGTGGCTCATAACAATGTTCCCTTTGGTTTGCAAGTTGATCGCTATTGGGGAGAGCAGGAAGTCACTATTCGCGGCTTACAAAGTCCGATCCCGATGCCAACAGGCTTTATGGGTTGTGCGGTTTTGGGCGGCGGTAAACTCGTGCCACTTGTCGATGTTGATAATCTACTTAATTGGGCGATCGCCGACCTTGAGCAGCCGCCTAGCAAATCTTTAAATTTAGGCTCAGAAAGAAGGGATCGGCGCGTTACTATCCTAGTCGTTGATGATTCGATTAACGTGCGCCGATTCTTAGCGATGACTCTAGAAAAATCTGGCTACCACGTCGAACAAGCCAAGGATGGAATGGAAGCAATGGAGAAGTTACGAAAATTGCAAGTATTACCGAAAAGCTCCAGAGTAAAAGCCGTGATCTGTGATATTGAAATGCCTCGACTAGATGGTTTTGGCTTCTTGGTGCAATCTCATGATGATGAAAAATGCAAAGATATTCCTGTATTAATGCTCACTTCTCGCAGTGGCACAAAACATCGAGATTTAGCAATGCGTTTAGGAGCATCGGCATACTTTGCGAAGCCTTTCAAAGATAATGAACTTTTGCAAACTCTATCTCAACTTGTAGCTAAATAATTTATCTAAACCTATGGCAGCTATTTCTTCCCTGCGATCGCAACGACTTTCAGAACTGCGTACTGATATTGGACAACAATATCTCGCCTTTCGCTTACGCCTTGGATGGTTTATCCTACCGATCGAATCTATTTATCGAGTGATTCCCCTTGAGAAATATATCCCTAACCTGACATTTTCAGGGCAGAAAGTGCCGATCGCCGACCTTGGCAAAATATTATTTGGTGAAACCAAAGGACAATCAAATAAGATTCCGCAACTATTTGTGAATGGGGCGATCGTAGTTTCTAAACCATCCTTAATCGTTATTCGCAATCAGACTGAAGATTTAGTTGGCATACTTAGCAATTCTCAACCAGCGCTCCAAAAAGTCTCACCAGATCAACTTGGGCCGCTACCAGTCACCTATAGCCAACGCTGGAAAGTTGACTTTATCAAGTCCATGACCCTTCCTTCTCAAGATCGTCCCTCTCTATTTGCGATCGATAGCGATCGGCTAGTCGCTAATCTCATTAATTCCAAGCAAACTGAAAAACCTTAGAGTAGCCATTAATTACCAATTTTAAAATATCAATAAAAGTTGAGGATCGCCGATGTAAAATGAAGTGCAATACGCCAATTCAAATTTGAATTGGCGAATTTCATAAACTTTCAATCAGTCTTGAAATGTGAATAAATCTATGAACTATTTTGGGAGAAATTCAGCTTGTTTATTAGCTTTTTCATTAGCTTGCAGCTTATTTCCATGCTTGAGTCTCAACGCCTATGCAGAAGATTCACCGCAAAATATTGAGATCATCAAGTCGATTAATAGCCAGATAAAGCAAGCAAAAATCAAGCAAAATCCTAACGCTCAATTACTAATTGCTGTTCAAAATGGCAATCTGGCTGAAGTCCGATCGCTACTTTCACAAGCTACTGATGTCAATGTCCGCGATGAATATGGATGGACACCGATACTATGGGCGGCGATGAATGGACATACTGATGTAGTCAGGCTTTTGTTGGCATCAGGGGCAAATCCGAATACGCGCAATAAGTATGGATGGACTCCGCTTATGTGGGCGGCGGGTCAAGGCTATAGTGAAATCGTGCGATCGCTAATCGCTTCAGGGGCAAGGCTAAACGCACAGGATGGCAATGGCTGGACAGCGATCATGTGGGCATGGGATGGCAATCATCAAGAAGTTGTCGCAATTTTGCGAGGCAATAACTAAGTAGAACCCCAAAAAGCTGTGGCGCACGCACAGCGTGCGCCACAGCTTTTTGGGCTTTATAAGAGCGTGTTTGAAAAGTTTTCGATCCCCCCCAGCCCCCCTTAAAAAGGGGGGAGAA
>JBBRQX010000203.1:0-5684 GCA_038225745.1 Pseudanabaenales cyanobacterium
CAGAAGTGCATTCACTAGAGTCCCATCGCTATGCCCTACCGCAGGATGTACTACTAGTCCCGCAGGTTTATTAATTACAATTAGATGCTCATCTTCGTACAGGACATCTAGAGGAATATCTTGAGCCACTAAATCAAGGGGTGTTGCGGCTGGTGTAATTATTTGAATGCGATCGCCTGCCTTGACTAAATCTTTCTTGTTATTGCAAAGAGCGTCATTAACGGTGACATAGCCTTCATCAATTAATGCTTGAATACGCGATCGGGATAGATCGTTGAGTTGGTGAGCTAGAAAGCTATCTATTCGCTCAGATTTAGTCAAATCTATCCCGACTTCAATTAAATCAATATTACTTGCTGTAGAGATAGTCTCTAAACCCATATTTAAAATTTGATAGCCATGAAAACCTTACACTAGAATGAGGTTTATAATTTTTGATATTTCGCGCGATCGCCCTTTTAAAAAATGATTGAACCTGTACTAAGAAAATTTACGCAAAAGAATAAAGTAGTGGCAATTCATGAATTGTCTTTTGTACCTCAGTTCATCCATTTTTAGCCTAGTTTTGCTATCTTGTTTTACCATGGTATCTCTTGCTTTGAAACGCCCACATTTGATTGCTTCGCGATATCAAATCTATTTATATTTACTACTCGCGCTTTCGAGTGGTGTGCTTTTACCAATTCAAGCTACTTGCAATGCCCAACTAGCCCGATCGCTCAACTCTGTTCCCTTAGCGGCAAATATTTCCTTTATCGTCGGTACATTAGTTTTAGTACTACTGATCGCAACGCAAAAATTTGGTCATCCTAATTGGCGAGCGATCGCGAAAGCCCCGAAATGGAGCCTGATCGGTGGTGTGCTAGGTACTTGGTATATCTGCTCTAGTACTTATTTCACCTCGGTGCTAGGCACTACCCTAACCTTGGGATTGGTGGTCGGAGGACAATCCCTTGTTGGCATTATCGTCGATCATTATGGCTGGTTAGACTTACCCAAACATCCCCTCACCCGCAATCGTCGCTTCGCGATCGGTCTATTAATTGTCGCTATCTTCTTTCTCGCTCAATCTTAATAAATATTATGGATATGCTCATTGCTTTGATTGGTGCGGGTTCGGGAGGTAGCTTTTTAGCGATCGGTGCAACCGCAAATACTCGATTGAGAAAAACCTTAAAGTCTTCGATCGCGGCGGCGGCGATTAACTTTGCGGTTGGTTCGCTGACCCTGACCCTTCTAATCCTACTAGGAATTTTTAGCCCGCAAAATTTGAGTCGACTGCCTCAAGCGCCTTGGTGGGCATTTTTAGGCGGATTACTCGGTGCTGTCTATGTGACGTTAAACACGATTATCATTCCCAAATTGGGACTAACGACAGCAGTTCTCGCTGTGGTATGTAGTCAGATGAGTAGTTCTCTCTTGATCGATCAGTTTGGATGGTTTGGAGTTACGCCACATCCCATTAATGCTTTTAGAATTGTGGCAATTGTGTTGTTATTGATTGCCGTAGCGCTCACTCAATTTGATGGCGGCGATCGCGAAAGTACACTATGATTTCTCTTAGCTAAGTCAGAAATTTTTGTTGCGATGACTCATGACGATTGTTCAATAGCTTCTTTACTTGAAGATAGGTAGCTTGTTAATATAAGCGCGTTTCTTTTTTGCCAAACAGTTAGCTCAAGTGGCTCTAATCCTGTGACTTCCGCGCGACTTACTTGTACAAGCTGCTCTATAAACGTTTAACCCTCTAATCGCTTCATAAACACCTTCATGGCAACCAAAACCAACCCCATTCAAGACTTTCTTCTTGAAGTTCCAGAACTACAAACAATCGATCGCCTCACTCTAAAAGAGCTAAGTGAACGGCTACAGCCACTACGCTATCGGATGGGACAAGTGATCTTGCGGCGGGAAACCATGCCAGCACAAGTCTTGTTTTTGATGGAGGGACAGGCACGACTACTCGGACAAACCCCAAAGTCTACCTCGCCGACAAACCTAGAAATTATTAAATCTGGATCGGTCGTAGGTTGGCTAAGTTTGATTCGTAATGTACCTTGCGAAACCGTAATCGCATCGGTAGAAAGTACATGTTTAGCTCTCGAAGCAGAGGATTTTTGGAAATTCTGCGATCGCGATCCTGCTTTTAAAGCTGCTTTCACCAATAAGATCTCCACGATCGAGGTATTCGATCTCTTAGCTGAAGAAATGGCGCGGCGGGCGCAGGCTCCTAATAATCTCGCTCAGTTAGCGCGTGAGGCGTTGCCTGATGCTAGGGTGATGACCTTAGCGGCGGGAAAAATGCCATTGTCTAAACTCGATCGCGATTTTGTGTGGTTAGTCAGTGGTGGTGACAATTTTGCTGCGCCAGTTGGTAGTCGGGTTGAGCCAATAAATGAGAGTGATATTCTCGAAGTTCCCCAAGGCGGCTATGCGCGTTTAATTGGTTTGCGCGATGCTTTTTCGGTAAAGGCTGAGGTCGTGGAGGATCTGCCCGCACTGACGGCGTTTGATATTCCCTATGCACCCGATCTGCCATCAGTCGGCGATCGCCCAGATCGCAAAGGCACAGATTATCCGCATTTCTATGGTCGAGGGCCCGTTGATGCTTCGCTTGCTTGTTTTCAAATGTTGGCGAGATATTGGCAAATTCCGTTTTATCGGCATGTGGTGAAGCGATCAATTGATGCCCAATTTGCGCGATCGCCTAAACTTTCATTGCAGCTATGTGGGGCGATCGCCGAACTGATGGGATTAACAGGACAGTTATTGACGATACCTGCTAGCTCGATCGCCCAAGTTCCCACGCCAGCATTAATACCTTGGCAAGATACCTTTGCGGTGTTGTACAAAGCCAGCGATCGCGAATTAGTTTTGGGTATTCCTGAACAAGGTATTGTCACCAAAAAGACGGCGCAATTTGCCGAACTGTGGGGTGATTCAGGACAGATTTTATTAATCCAACCCACCAAAGACACGCCAAAAGAGAAGTTTGGTTTATCTTGGTTTTTGCCATCGTTAAAACGCTATCAAAACACCTTAATCACTGTACTAGTTGCTTCTTTTTTCGTGCAATTGTTGGGCTTAGCAAATCCTCTAATTACACAAGTAATTATTGATAAGGTAATCATTCAGAATGCTCCAGCCACCCTCAATACCTTAGGCATTCTCCTCGTCACGATTTCTGTATTTGAAGCGATCATTAGTGCTTTGCGAACTTATTTGTTTGTAAACACGACCAATCGCATCGACTTAACCCTCGGTTCCGAAACGATCGATCACCTCGTGCGTTTACCTTTGCGTTATTTTGAAAAGCGATCTGTTGGTGAATTGTCTAGCCGTATTGGTGAACTGGAAAACATTCGTCAGTTCTTAACAGGAACCGCCCTGACTGTCGTTTTAGATGCAGTTTTCTCGGTGATTTATATCATCGTGATGATTTGGTATAGTTGGCTGCTCACCTTGGTGGCTCTAGGTACAGTTCCCCTATTCGCATTGCTGACATTTATCGTTGCGCCGATTATGCGTGGACAATTGCGGAGCAAAGCTGAACGAAATGCTGCCACGCAATCTTATTTAGTGGAAGTAATTTCGGGGATTCAAACGGTTAAAGCTCAAAGCATCGAACTAAAATCACGCTGGGAATGGCAGCGCCGCTATGCGCGTTATGTTTCTGATGGATTTAAAACAGTCGTAACTTCAAATACCGCAGGATCGACCAGCCAATTTTTAAATCAACTTTCTAACTTGCTGCTGCTCTGGGTTGGTGCATATCTAGTCTTGAGCAATCAGTTATCACTCGGACAATTGATTGCTTTTCGGATTATCGCAGGCTATACGACTACGCCTTTGTTGCGCTTGATTCAGCTTTGGCAAAACTTCCAAGAGACAGCGCTGTCTCTCGAACGCCTCAGCGATATTATCAACTATCCTCAAGAGCAAGAAGAGGCTGGTCGTCGGAATATTCCGATGCCAGCAATTACAGGACATGTCCGCTATGAAAATGTGAACTTCCGCTTCGTTGCTAATGGCAGTCTGCAATTAAATAATGTCAGTCTAGAAGTACCTGCGGGTAAATTTGTCGGTGTCGTCGGCGCTAGTGGTGCGGGTAAGAGTACACTTACGAAATTACTTTCACGACTCTATGAGCCAGAATCAGGACGGATTTTGGTTGACGACTATGATGTTAGTAAAGTAGAACTTTATTCGCTCCGTCGTCAGATTGGGGTAGTTTTACAAGATACTTTGCTATTTGATGGTACGGTTCAGGAAAACATTGCCCTGACAAATCCTGATGCCACTCCCGAAGAAATTATTGATGCGGCGCGAATTGCTTGCGCCCATGATTTCATTATGGAATTGCCTCAAGGCTATGAGTCACGGGTAGGCGAGCGCGGTGCATCGCTTTCAGGTGGACAAAGACAAAGGATTGCGATCGCGCGTACAGTATTGCAAAAGCCGCAGTTACTGATTTTGGATGAAGCGACCAGTGCTTTGGACTACAACACCGAGCGCCAAGTTTGTCTGAATCTTGCCGAAGAATTTCGCGGTCGGACTGTCTTCTTTATCACCCATCGTCTCGCCACCATTCACAGCGCCGACTTGATCTTGGTGATGGACAGCGGACGGGTTGCGGAACAAGGCACACATACGGAGTTAATGGCAATGCAAGAACGTTATTACACGCTCTATCGCCAACAAGAAGCGGCGGGTGAATCCTAATCTAAGAGCGTGTTTGAAAAGTTTTCGATCCCCCCCAGCCCCCCTTAAAAAGGGGGGAGAATTAATATTCTTCCCCCTTTTTAAGGGGGATTGAGGGGGATCAAGTAGGATTTTTGCTAAATTTCAAACTTTTCAAACACGCTCTAAAGGGAAGTTAACCCAAGGTTAACTTCCTTTGAATTATGATCAGCTTTTAAGGGAATTCTAAAACAAAGGTAAGTTGATATGACAAATGGAAATAATCGTAATTTAGATCGCGATCTCGATAATCAAACGAGCGATCGCAATGGCAATACGGCAATTAAACAAGATGCTCTAGTTGTTCAAGGTATCACTGATAGTAGTGCTTTGGTGGCGAACGAGACGAAAGCGATCGCCGCTCAGGATTTCGATCAGCCTCTCGTCTTAAGGCAGTCACCGAAGTGGACGCAAGCAATTTTATGGACACTGATCGGTTCTGTCACATTTGGTATCCTTTGGGCATCCTTTGCCAAAATTGAAGAAGCTGTCCCTGCTCAAGGCAAACTAGAACCACAGGGATCTGTAAAGGAAGTAAGAGCGCCCGCCAATGGTGTACTTAAAGAAATTCTAGTTAAAGATGGTGAGCGTGTCCAAGCTGGACAAGTGCTCTTGCGAATTGACTCTACTGCCGCCAAAGCTCAACTAGACTCTCTGCAAAAACTTCGCAAAAATCTTCAGGAAGAAAATCAGTTTTATCGCTCTGTCCTCAATGGCGATCGCGCCCCGATCTCCAGTGCTATTGCGGCGATCCCTGCGGACGTATTAGCGCTAGCCCGTAACCGCGACGCGCTTATCTCCGAAGCTCAACTTTATCGGATGCACGTTAGTGGTGGCGGCGCTGATTTGTCAGGCGATCAGCAAGATCGTCTCAGAGCCAATCAAGCCGAACTAAGTTCGCGATCGCAAGCTGCCGATGCCAGTATTACGCAGTCAATCGAACA
>JBBRQX010000204.1:0-5668 GCA_038225745.1 Pseudanabaenales cyanobacterium
CTATGATGGCCCTGTATTTGCCGATTTTCGGGTTAAGCGCAATGAGAACTGTTATCCGATGGTTCCCCCAGGTGCAAGTAATGCCGAGATGGTGGGCTTGCCAACGCCTAAGCGATCGCTGCTAAGCCAAAAAGTTCCAGAAACTGTAACTCAACTCGAACGAGCCTTGGTTTAGATGCAAAAAGTATCAGGCGGTACTTCGCACCGCCTGATACTTTTTGGGGTTTGGAGCGGCGGTGCTATGCTTTTGCTTTGCTTCTATGAAAATCTATGAAACCAGAAAAGTCTTATCGTCCCAATGTGGGAATTATTGTTTTTAATCGCAAAGGTGAAGTGCTAGTTGGCGAACGTGTTGGCGTTCCTGATTCGTGGCAGTTTCCACAAGGCGGAATCGATGATGGAGAAGAGCCTCAAGTAGCAGCTTTACGTGAGCTATACGAAGAAGTGGGAATTAATAATGCAGTTTTAGCCTATGTACATCCCGAATGGCTATATTACGATTTTCCACCGACACTAAAATTATCAGGTAAATGGGCGAATTATTGCGGACAAAGACAGCGCTGGTTTGCTTTTTATTGGGATCAGCCCGCCTCTGATTGTCAGTTAGATATCCACCACCGCGAGTTTCGGGTAGTGCAGTTTATGGCGATCGACAAGACTCTCGATTCAATTGTTCGATTTAAAAGAGAAGTTTATCAACAAGTAGTTAAGATTTTTACGCCTGTTATTCGCGATTACATTGGCAAATTGCAATGAAAATAAATCTTCCAGTCATTAGTGAAGAAACCAACGATCGCCGATTCGGGGCAATTACTGAAGAATACATTGACGAAATTGAGTTTCCACCCAGTGATTTAGAGAGTGATGAGCCACCATTGGAAAGCGATCTGCACCGCGAACAAATTGATTTATTAATTCGCCTCTTGAAATATTGGTGGCGCGATCGCCATGATTTCTACATATCTGGTAACTTGACGGTTTTTTACAACCAGCAACAGCTTAAATCACGAGATTTTCGCGGGCCTGATGTGTTTGTGGTCATGGATGCTGAGCCGAAGCCTCGTAAAAGTTGGGCGGTCTGGGAAGAGGGCGGCAAATATCCCAATCTCGTAATTGAATTGCTATCAAGTTCAACAGCAAGGGTAGATCGGGGTACAAAAAAACAGCTATATCAAGATATATGGCGCTTACCAAATTATTTCTGGTTCGATCCCCATAACCTAGAGTTTGCGGGATTCCATCTGGTTAACAACAAATATCAAGCAATCCCGCCCACCGATGCAGGTTTGTTATGGAGCGATCAACTGGAATTATATCTAGGTGTGCATGAACAGCAATTGCGCTGGTTTACGGCTGACAGTCAGCTTATCCCCTTACCAGAAGAGCAAGAGTCTTTAGCTAAAGAGCAAGCCTTGCAAAGGGCGGCAAAACTTGAGGCAATATTGCGATCGCAAGGTATCGACCCTGACCAAATATAACTTCGGGAGCATTTTGAGGAAAAGTACGCTAGGCATAGTTATAGCTGCTCTTGACATTGACTGCATAATCCGAAAAATTCGAGAGTATGATAGTAAATCTGGAAAGTATGCTTTTTGGCAAGTTGACTACCTAGATCGTGAATAGGGCAACAGTCTATAGGTAAAGATTTGCCGCAGTTGAGACAATTAAGATGATGTTTATCTGTAGGCATGACGCTATAGACGGTTTCGCCGTTGGGTAAGGTCAGCGCTTTGATTAAGCCTTGCAATTTTAGTAGATCTAGCGATCGGTAAACTGTGGCTAGCCCCACGCTTTTCTCACTATTGCGTAACTCCGAATGGATATCTTGCGCTGATACGGCGCGATCGTGATGCTGGAGGAGATGTAGCACTCGTTCTTGGCTGCGAGTGAGTTTGTCTTTCATACTTTTAAAATTACCTTGAGTATGCAGCCATAAATAAAAACTAAGAATTAGACATTGCGGCGCGGAGCGCCGCAATGTCTAATCTCTTACTGGGAAGGGAGTAAGTATGGGTTAGAACTTAAAAGGATTATAAATCACGCATGGTGTAAAGCATTTTTCTAATCGCTCACAGGTTTCTGAATTAATTTCGGTAATCCATTGTTTATGCACTAGTTCCGCGATCGCCTGAGTGCCATAAATTAAGGCCGAAATCCCTGCGATCGTGGCGCGGAAGTCGATCGCCCGATCTTGAAAATCACCGTTGTAACGCTTGACTGTGAGGTTGCCGCGATCGCCATTTACGCTAAAAGTGCCATCATTCCAATGGCAATGGGGATCGCTCAGGGCAAAGGTAAATGGCTCACAAGCGATCACTAAGCCATGCAAAGCCCCAACAACATCGATCGCCCTCACCATCCAAGGATCGGTCATCGATGATTCCAAACGTCCTGCATCGTTGAGCCATGTATGCACATTTGTATCGAGTGGAACTGGCATTTTTAGGCTATGAATTTGATCGCGATGACTGGCGAAAAAATGAAATAGGCGATCGCGTGACTCAATATCTGTCCAAAATATTGATGAAATTTCAATCTGGCGATCGCGCATCGGCAAATTACCACTGCTATCGATTGCATAGATGGCGATCGCGACAGGTTGAAGATCGCGCTTCACCACTACACAAAGTTTTTGGCGATGCAAATGCCACCATTGATCGTAATTAAAATTAGTAATTGCTAAACCGTGACTTTGTGGTGAGAGGGTTTTAGATCGCAAGCTCTCATATAAAAAATTTGCCAAAATATCCTTTGCTTCTGTGGCGGCAAGGCGATCGCATGTCAAGTTAGCTTGATTTGGTATTTTTAAATATTTTGATAAAGACGAGACAGGAATATTTATTTCATTGGTGGAATTGGCGATCGCATAGCCCAACCCTTCATAAAAACTTTCTTTGAACGGCGTAAGCATACTCACGCAAATCCCTTGCATCCGCATTTCTAAAAATGCACTTTTCATCAGCGCCTTCACACAGCCCTGATTACGATATTCAGGATATGTCCACACGCCGCCGATACCCCCCATTGCTTTGAGACTACCGCGCACCGACTGCTGGAAACTAAAACATTGCAGCGCCGCCGCAATCTTGCCATCAATTTCGGCAACTAATACTTCTTCAGGATTAATTGCGGTCAAGTGCGATCGGGGCAAGTCTTGATTAGTCCAACGCGAATATGCATACAAATCTCCCTTGAGAATTTCAAGGCGATCGTTGTTATTGATTTTGCGAATTTTCATACCGAGCTAAGTTATGGCATATTCCGTAAACTGACGCATAAATGAAGAATGAAAGCCGATGACAATATCTTGGTTTGGCACTCCTGCCTTGACTAATTCTTCAGCAAAATCAATTTCCGTACCGTTGTATTGCAGCCAAATTTTATCTTGCTTAATATCAAAGTGAAGAATACAACCATAAACACGATGTTCGTTTTCCCAACCAACATTCACAATTTGATAATGATCATGCTCTGTATCAAAGATTAACTCGCGCTCTACATCATTTCTTTTGTAGTCATCATGAGCATATTCTTTGAAAATCTTTTTAATAATTTCTCTATATTTACTTAACTTATCCATTGTTCGATCTCCTGCTTGCTTGGGTTATACACAATTAACCTGATGCCTTGAGTTTTAATAACAAGCTGAATTAATTCTAATTTAAAAAATGTTTCGTAAGTTGCGATCGGCACAGCCAAATACATTGTACGCTCTGGCTGCTTTTGGCTTAACGCAGTTTTATAGTTAATAAATTGACCTAACGCTTTGTGGAATTCAGAAATTGCCGAACTACCAATAAAGCTTTTGACTTCAACCGCGATTTTTGCTCCATCACGTTCAGCCGCAATTATTTTTTCAGCCGCTAAGTCGATATAAACTTCCACTCCGCCAAAATCTAAATATAGAGGGTCATTTGTAATGATCCAACCTTCTTTTTCTAATCCTATTCTGACCGTATCATGAAAAATATCTTTTGCTGGCATAGAAAAAGTTTGTTTTAGCGAATTTTATCGGCTTTAGCTGTTTAACTGATTGATTATGCTTACTTATTTGTTTAGCTAACTTATTAAGATCGACATTATTTCACCCGTGCGATCGCCAGTTGGTACAATAGTAAATTATCATTTAAGATAAAGATTTTAAACTATTACAAATTTTAGAGGACTGTTATGGCAGGTACTACTGGAGAGCGTCCGTTTACCGATATTATTACCAGCGTTCGTTATTGGCTAATCCATAGCCTCACGATTCCTGCGCTGTTTTTGGCAGGTTGGTTATTTGTAAGCACAGGCTTGGCTTATGACGTATTTGGCACACCACGCCCCAATGAGTACTACTCTCAAGATCGTCAGACTGCTCCCCTTGTGACCGATCGCTACAATCCCGCCAAAGATATCCAATCGGGCAAATAGCACTTCGTTAAATTTCTGGCTATAAACTCAAGCTTTAAATTAACGACTCAAGAATAAACCATTTAGCACTCAACTATCATGTCAAATCCTAACCAACCCATTCAATATCCTGTATTTACTTTCCGTTGGCTAGCAGTCCACGGGCTAGGCGTACCTACCGTATTTTTTATCGGGGCGATCGCCGCGATGCAATTCATTAGCCGCTAATAATTACATATTCCAGACGCAAGCACAAGATAAACCTAAAATAAAAACACTTAATTTTATGGCTCCTAAAAACCCTAACAGTCAGCCTGTAGAGTTGAATCGTACTTCTCTTTTCTTGGGACTACTGCTCATTTTCGTGACAGTCCTATTGTTTTCTAGCTATTTCTTTAACTAATCTGTGTGCAGAGAGAGTACAGTGCAAGGCGCTGACATAAAACTTAGATAAATCTTGAAAGTTCTGCGAAGCGTTACTTTCAAGATTTATCTTTATCACTCAAACTCTCAATGGGCTGTAAGAGAATTTCAAATTTCTGACTCTGCTCTAAGCTTTTATACAGTTAATAATTCGTTTCATAAAAATCATTTTTATTTGGAGGTTTAATTCATGCTTCAAAACGGACGCATTCCACTTTGGCTAGTTGCAACAGTTGCTGGTACTGGCGTATTAGTTGTTGTTGGTCTATTCTTTTATGGTTCTTATGTTGGTCTTGGTTCTGCTAGCTAAGTTCTCACAAAAAGAGAGGGCGACTTTCGCCCTCTCTTTGATATTTATTCGTCAAAACAAAAAAAGGTTCGCTAGGCGAACCTTTTTTTGTAAATAATAGCAGCTCCGGGACTTGAACCCGGGACCTACGGATTATGAGACCGTCGCTCTAACCACCTGAGCCAAGCTGCCGTGCGTTAACTAATATAGCATAGATAATTTAAATATTTAGCAATATTAATTTGTGATTTCATGACGATCGCGATCGCGATTAGAAAGGCGATCGCTGTCACCGCCTCATATTAAGATGGTGCTTAGTCAAAATAGGTCAAATAACATTATGGTTGCAACCCCGACAAACATAGCTACGCCAGCTTTTTGCGAAGGAATTCAGTATTTTGGGGAACCGTTGGAGGGGTTCGACGAGCTAGGGCGATTACCCGTCCTTAGCCCTGACAAATCTGGCGTTACTGATCCTTGCGATCGCGCTGCTGTATTTCAAACCTTACTTGCGGCTGACGCACTGCGCTATCTCACCTTGCAAGTCACAGCTAGTAAAGCATC
>JBBRQX010000205.1:0-5646 GCA_038225745.1 Pseudanabaenales cyanobacterium
GGTTTGAAAAATACCGTAGGGCCTACGGAAATTTCTACGCCTGTGGAGAGTTCGACCTCTGCCAAGTAGATGTAAGTCTATCTGGTAAGTTGTCTCGCTGAATCAGGAATCTCAGTCGCGGTAACTCGCTGAGAGTGTCAATTAACTCGTAACTTGGGTTAGGATAGCTGCATGAATTAGGTATAACTGCTATGTGCATCTGCATCAACTGCACTTATGTCGATCGCTGCACCACCTATCACTCGGTCGAGGCGCTACATCTGCAACCTCATTTAACCGAACATCCAGACTTTGAGGCAAATTCGCCAACGGTTAACGTCAATATCAAAACTGACTCTGACGACATTCAAATGGAATGGGATGTGGTCGGCTGCGAGAGCTTTACGCCAGAAATGGGGAAATGGATGAAATTACGCCCTGGAGAACTTGTTCCCACATAATTTTACAGCGCTTTGCGCTCAAACTAAAGCCAGCATATCTTAAAAAAGCCCCGCTTTGCGGGGCTTTTTTAAAAATATGCTGGCTTTTTTGCTAATACTCCGATCGCCTAATCGTCAAACAAGCCCATTCTTGGCGCTTCCAAAAAGTGGCGATTACCCATTTGTGAGCATCTAGGGCTTCGGCAACCTTCGGCACTTGCTCAACCAAAATTCCACTTAAAATCCCCCAGCCATTCTCGCCAACAAGTGTGTCGAAATATGGAACCATATCGACGATGATATCGGCAAGGATATTGCAGGTAAACCCGTTGGCAGGTACAGGCATATGGGCAATCAAATCCTGAATACTGCCTTCTGCAACCCATATTTTCTCTTCAGGAATGTGATTGAGTTGGCGATTGTGATTGGTTGCCTTGATCGCCAAAATGTCATTGTCGATCGCATAGGTTTGACTCGCACCAATCAGCAACGCACCGATGCTGAGAATGCCTGAGCCACAGCCAACGTCAGCAACTACGACATTATCTTCAGGCTTGACACCCCAAAGCCGCATTTCTAAAGCTTCTAAACAAAGCTGTGTGGTGGCATGAGCGCCTGTACCAAAAGCACTGCCTGGGTCGAGACGCAAGATTTTGCGATCGCCATCGGTCGGTGGATCGATCCAAGCAGGATAAATTACTAACATGTCGCCAATTTCCTGTGGACTCCAGTGTTGTTTCCAACTAGATGACCAATCTTCATCATTAATTACTGTCCATTGCGTAATTGGCGCTTCGTAATTAACAGCGATCGCATCTTGTTTTAGCAATAGTGCTAGAGCCGCTAAATCCAACACAGTAACCTTCACCACAGGCAAATAACTACTAATGCGAATTTGTCCATCTTTTTTCTGGCTTGCCATTCCTTGACAGCCAAAATTTTGTAATCGCCAAAAAATTTGCTCTTCTAGAGACTGTTCGGCGATAACTTGGATTTCCCACCAACTGTTGTTGACGGTGATGAGAGAAGGTGACATCTGGTATGTATGACTATTGTATGAATGATTATATTTGGGAATGTACATCAGCGCGAAGCGCTGAATATCGCAATAATTTCTAGTCTTGGATATAGTCCTGTTGCTGCAACAGCGCTAACTCTGCCCGATGCGCTTCCCGCCCTAAGTAAGCAGCATGATCAAACATCGTAACAGGACAGGGTTCTGTTTTCTCAAAGATTTCTACACAGAGTTCCTTAGCAGTGCGACCTGTAAATAACTGCTCTGCTCGGCGATCGACTTTACCTTTGGCGGGAATTGTTTTTCCTGTTTCAGGATCGACTGCTAAGCCTCTGTCATTAATAATGTTGCTGTAGTGTTTCGCACAAATTAAATTTTGTTCGCGATCAACATAAATAATAAAGTAACCACTGGGATCGAGAGCTATTAATCGCTTAGATAATTGATCATCAATAACTTGGAGTTGTTGAGTAAGTAAATTCGTTTCAGCAGTCAAATTCATTTTGAGGCAAGAGAATATTTTTTTATATTTACCTATGATACGACTTAATACTATAGTCTTCTCATTTTTAAAACTTAGAGCCCAAAAAGCTGCGCCACAGCTTTTTAGGCTCTAAGTTTAAGTTTTCTTTTGCCTAGCTACTTACATGCAATCTATTGAGAGTTTGAGTGATCCAGATAATTTTTTGGAAGTGTCGCTTTGCGGCCCTTTCAAAAAATTATCTGGGTTCTATGGCAGCGCAAGGCGCTGTATACTGAGCTTATAACTAGAGGGGCGATCGCCATGGCAGCCAAAGTACTCGATGGACGCTACAAGTTAATTAAACAGATCGGTGCAGGTGGCTTCGGGCATACATTTATCGCCAGAGATATGCGTCGCCCTGGCTCGCCGCCCTGTGTCGTCAAGCAACTTAAGCCAGCTAGCGATGATCCTAACTTTATTCGTGAAGCAAGACGCTTATTTAATACTGAAGCCGAAACCCTAGAAAAATTGGGTAATCACGACCAAATTCCGCAACTGCTTGCTTACTTTGAAGAAGATAAGCAGTTTTATTTAGTGCAAGAATTTGTAGAAGGGCAATCGCTCTATGATGAACTGAAAGCACCATTGCCTGAGGTGTCGGATTTAGATAATCAATCTCAAGATCGCCTTCTTGCTGAGCTTGCAAATATTGATGCACCATTCAGAGACATACAGCTTAGCGAAGTTGAAGTTCTCCAGATTTTGAAAGATGTCCTTGAAGTTTTGGGATTTGTGCATTCAGAAGGTGTAATTCATCGCGACATTAAGCCAGATAATTTAATCAGGCGGAAGAAAGATCGCAAAATTGTATTAATTGATTTTGGCGCAGTCAGAGCCATGCAAGATGCTAATACCAAACTCACTGCCGATGACAAAGGGGAATCGCGATTTACGGTCACGATTGGCACACCTGGTTATATGCCCAGTGAGCAATGTGCGGGTCGTCCGACTTACAACAGTGATATTTATGCTTTGGGGATGGTCGCGATTAAGGCGCTGACAGGATATGGCCCCACCGATTTGCCCACTGATACCGCCACAGGTGAACTAGTCTGGCGCGATAAGGCGAAGGTCAGCAGTGGCTTAGCGATGGTCTTGACGCGCATGGTTCGCTATCACTACACACAGCGTTATCAGTCAGTACTTGAAGTTAATCGAGGTATCACCACCTTTGCAACGATGAACGAGGTGGAGCGTCAAGCAACTACAAGCAAGATCGTCAGATCAACACTCTTAACTGGGACTGAAAATTCAACTAGCTCTAATGCTGCGGCTTTGTCCAAATCTAGTTCTCAAACTCGTCGGTCAGTTCCTGTTTCCTCTTCGGCTAGCTCCAACTCAGGAGTTCTATTTCTATTTGGTGGACTATTGGCAGTAGTAGCAGTCATCGCTGCCTTTGCTTTGCCAGCGATGGTGCGAAATAATCAGGCTCCAATAATTGTCAATAATCCACCAGTTCCTAGCAACCCGATCGCGATTGAAGCTAGTCCTAGTCCTAGTCAACCACCGATTCCCATTTCCATTGAGCCAGTAAATCAAGTTATAAATTTAGAAGCTAATAAAGAGTCCCTGATTATTCCTAATAAAATTAGGGGTAATGCTACGCACAGCTATACAGTTCAAGCTAAATCTGGTCAATCACTTAGTGCAGAGATTACAGGCAGTGGATTATTAATCACTGTGCTGAACGCTCAAGGTATAGCTCTGTCTGATGCTGTGAATGTTGCGACCGCAAATGCACAGATTGCTGTGGATGGAGCATATACAATTCAGTTAAAGGGGATAGGAGGTGCGGTCGAGAGACCCTATCAATTAAGGCTTGGGCTTAAGGATATAGCGATCGCGGCTCCACTAACACCGCCAATCACAACTCCATTAGCTTCTCCTCCATTAGTCGCACCAACTCCAACAACGGCAAGCCCTGCCCCTAATCCGCCCCAAATCGAGATCAAAGTCAAAGGTAGATAGAACGCTTTGCGTTCTATCTACCTCTTTGAATTATGCCCAATCGTCTTGTCCTTCGCCCTCGGCCATATAAACTTTACCGATCGCGTGAATATCTCTAGTTTTAGCAAATAAAACTTCTTCAGTTAATTGCCAATTATTGAGAATCTTCAACAAATCAGCCTGAATATCCCGCGCTCCCACAAAATCTTTATAGCGGATGATTAAACGAGCCAACTCGGCATAATCGCGATTTTTTGGCGCTGTTTGCGTCAATAGTTCGTTCGCGATTTGTCGATCTTTGGTGTATTGAGGATGTCTTTGATCTTTTGATTCTGCCATAAGAAAATTAATAATAAAAACGGCGCTTTGCGCCGTCTTTGTTATTGTCTATTATTGTCTCAAAATAATTATATCGTTACCAGTTACAGGAGTCCGCGCAATCAAATGATTTTCTGCATCCGCGACGAATAGCTTCTTGAAATTTAGCGATCGCGCTCTAGTTTGCAAATCATTCACCAGTTGAGTTTGCTGAGTTGGCTCCAACTTGTACCAATCATCATTGAGCGCCACAATCAAGCGTCCGCGCTTAAAGTTGGTTTGCACTGAGCCAAGCAAAGATTCACCATACTGATTCGCCACTTCGGAAACTTGGGTTTGGATTTTGGCGATCGCAATTTGATCGGATGTCAGAGGTTTATCACCACGCTCTGGTTTTGCCAAATCTTTATTGACCGATGGCTGCTTCTGAGCAGTCTTGTTAAGTGACTTGGTAATCGCGACTGGCGATGCCGCGACTTTTTTAACATTTTGGCTATTGGCATGGGATGGCTTGAGAATGAGCAATAGCGAAAATAGCGTGACCAAAGCCACAGTGCCGGCCCGTTTATCAAAAATCCGCTTCACTGCATCGGAAAGGGGAACTTGCGCGGCAATCCCACTGATAGATCGCCAAATTGGGGCGATCGCGGTCGCGGTCTTTTTCCAAGCGTCATTTCCTTGGATCTTCTCCCAAGAATTTACCAAGGAAGGGGTTGAGGCTGCTTTAGTCGAAGTCTTTTGCCAAATATTTGTAGCGATCGGATCGAGCTTGTCTACGGAGGATTGCAAAAATCCTAAAATTTTCGGCGTGACTTGTTCTTTGACAAATTTCCAAGCAATGCCAAACTCTTGCTTAACTTGCGCCACCATTGGCGAGTCAGCCTCAGTTGCCGCATTGAGCAAGCCCGCCGCTTCTGTCGTAACTAAAGTGCTTTCTTGTCCTTCTAAACTTTGTTTAAGTTTGGTTAGTGCCGTGATTAAAGCAGCGATCGCTTTAGCTGAGATAGTTTGCGCTGTCTTCAATACATTATTTAGGACAGGGTTGCTAGAAACACTCTCTGTACTTGTTTCTACAGTCGCAGCTTCAACCATTGGAGCCTCATCTACAGTCAACTTAACTTGCAGACTGCGGAATAAAGGCAGCAAGCTTTTGACGAGTTTAAGTAATAGCACTTGCAATTGAGGCTGTACTTTAGTCCAAGTTTGTCCAACCTGTTGAGATATGCGCTCAATCACTTCTTTCGGTTTGTTTTCTGTCATAAATGCATCCTGTCACAATTCACACGGCTGTCATGAAAAGTATCACAAAAAGTATCACAAAGTTATGCAATGAGCGCAATATCTTAATCTATTTCTTTAGTTTAGCCCCAAGCAATTATATCGCGATCGCGATAAATCCCAAAAAGGTGTGGCGTATGCCACAC
>JBBRQX010000206.1:0-5609 GCA_038225745.1 Pseudanabaenales cyanobacterium
ACTTGTTAGAATGCCAAGCGGTTGCGAGGGGCCCAGTTTCCGATTCACCATCACCGACCATCACTACTGAGATTAAATCAGGATTGTCAAACACAGTTCCATAGGCATGGGAAACGCTGTAACCAAGTTCACCGCCTTCATGGATTGAGCCTGGGGTTTCGGGTGTGCAGTGGCTACCAATGCCACCAGGAAAAGAAAATTGTTTGAAAAATTGCTTCAGACCTTCTTCATCTTCACTGACATCGTGATAAATCTCCGAATAGGTTCCTTCTAGATAAACAGGACCCAAAACCCCTGGTGCGCCATGTCCAGGTCCTGCCAAAAAGATGCTGTTCAGATCGTATTTTTTAATCAGACGATTGACATGAATATAGACAAAGCTTAGACCTGGACTTGATCCCCAATGTCCGAGCAGACGGTTTTTGATATGCTCTGGTTTTAAAGGTTCGCGCAAAAGTGGATTTTCGCGTAGATAGATCATACCGATCGCCAGATAGTTACAGGCTCTCCAGTAAGCATCGGTCTTACGCAGTTCTTCGGCACTGAGGGGGCTTCCTGCGACTGTAGAGCGGGCAGGGCCATAGCAACTAATTGCTGTGTTTAAAGAGTTCGTGTCAGCCATTTTGAGAGGAGTTGATACCATAAAATTACGATTTATTTCTGTCGTTAATTAGTTCTGTGGTTTCTGACATCACAACTCTACATGTGATTACAAAAAATCTTGGCGATATACATATCTGTTTTAGATTTAAAGAAACTTTAAAACCGAAAAGCTGTGGCGATCGCGCAACGCTAATTCTTGGATCGCAAGGGAGTATCTACTTATTACTGATTAAATTCAAACTTTGTAGTCAAAAAAAGTTAGCATTAACTTAATAATTCCAGAAATTACCCAAACCTTTAAACTTAAAAGTCATGGCTCGACAACTCAAAAACATTGCACCGCATGGTGGTCAACTGATTAATCGCATTGCTTCAGAAGCGCAAAAAAAAGTTTTTTATGGCAAAGCTGACCACTTGCCGATTGTGCAATTGACTGAGCGATCGCTGTCTGATCTTGAGCTTATTGCGATCGGTGGATTTAGCCCGCTCACAGGTTTTTTAGGTAAAGCCGACTATGACTCTGTAGTTTTAAATATGCGTCTCGCCAATGGCTTGCCTTGGTCGATTCCAATTACTTTGCCTGTCACCACTGAAGTCGCGGAAACTTTAAGCGTTGGTGACCTTGTTCGCCTTAACGATCCTGACGGCGTATTTATTGGCGTACTAGAACTCAGCGAAAAATATAAGTACGACAAACTCAAGGAAGCGATCCATATTTATCGCACCAACGAAGATCGTCACCCTGGAGTCAAGGTTGTTTATGCTCAAGGGGATGTCTATCTCGCTGGTGACATCTGGTTACTAGAGCGTCGCTCCCATCCGCTTTTTCCTACTTATCAGATTGATCCTGCGGATTCGCGCCAATTATTCATCGAAAAAGGTTGGCGCACAATTGTTGGTTTCCAAACTCGTAACCCGATCCACCGCGCCCATGAATATATTCAGAAATGTGCTTTGGAGATCGTCGATGGTTTGTTCTTGCATCCTCTCGTTGGTGCAACTAAGAGCGATGATGTCCCTGCCGATGTGCGGATGCGTTGCTATGAAATCATGCTGGAGCATTATTTCCCAGTAGATCGCGTGACTTTAGCGATTAATCCTGCGGCGATGCGCTATGCAGGCCCTCGTGAAGCAATTTTTCATGCTTTGATTCGTAAAAACTATGGTTGTACTCACTTTATTGTCGGGCGCGATCATGCGGGTGTTGGTGACTATTACGGAACCTATGACGCGCAACATATTTTTGAAGAATTTGAAGTTGGTGAACTAGGGATTATTCCTTTGATGTTTGAACATGCTTTTTATTGCAAACGTACTCAGGGTATGGCAACTACCAAAACTAGTGCAAGTCTTCCTGAAGAGCGAGTGCATCTTTCGGGGACGAAAGTACGCGAAATGTTACGTCGTGGCGAATGCCCACCGCCTGAGTTTTCGCGACCTGAAGTGGCGGCTGAGTTGGCGAAAATTATGCATAAAATGGCGATCGCCGAATCAGCTACAAGTTTTCAAATCTAAACAAAAAAGGAGGCGCAAAGCGCCTCCTTTTTTTATGTGCTTAATATTTGTTGATGAATGAAAGCTTGTTGTTTGAGTTTGTGAATGCGATCGCCCAACCCTCGATCGCAATTTTCTATCTCCTTAACCCAAACATCAGCAATTAACTGAGCATCGTCTGGCAAATTCTCTAATTCCCAACCAGAGATTCCTAGATCTTCCATTAGATAGGAAACTTTCGGATCGTAGCTAATTGCCGAACAATGACATCCTTCAGCCGCCGCCATGATCAAACCATGTAAACGCATGGCGATCGCTAAATCCACACCACTAAAAATTCCTTTGAGCTTACGGGGATCTTTTTGAATAATCACTTGACTGTGATTAGGCAGTTTTTGATTGAGCGCATCACAAATTGCTTGGGCGATCGCCTTATCTTGGGTCGGCTGAAATGGAATTAGCAAAACATGAGCATCGGTTTGCGCTTGTAATTTTTGCAAAGCTTCGGTAATCGTGGCAAGACGACAGGATGTAAGCGCAGGATGCGATCGCAAAATCACTGCAACACGGAGGTTCGCTAAATCACGATACATATTGATCGACTTTGCTTCTAAAGCCCACACTGGATCGGGCGCAACGATACTTTCGATTTGCCAATTTGCTAATAATTTTGCTGATTGGCGATCGCGCACCGATACCGCATTACATCCTTGAAAAGATCGTTTGGCGATCCAGTTACTTAACTTGCGATTCAATGGGCCCACCCCCTGCGCCCAAGCGATCGTCTCCAAACCCATTCCCTGCGCTAAGCCCATTAAACCGCCGTAATAAATCGGATTTCTGGCACTAGTCGCATCTTGCATGAGACTCCCGCCGCCCCAAATAAATACATCCGATCGCTTAAATTCATTAATTAATGAAAATACCGAGTAGCGATCGCTCGCCTCGACCTGATGTAAATTTTCAGTAGCTTTCGGGCTAGACGACAACACAAGCGGTTGGACATCCTTCGGCAACATTTGCAACAATGTAGCAAGCAAAGCCTCATCCCCGCCATTGCCCATTCCGTAATATCCACATAAAACCGCACGTCGCATATTTATTTGCCCAGATATTTCTTAGCTTTTTTACTGAATCTAATTGTCGCTCATTTGTCGCGATTAAAAAGCATAAGTTGCCCCAATAACCAGTCCTACACCAATAAATAGCCAAATAAGCGTTGTATATTCGGGGCTGATCAAGCCATTACCTAGTTGGAGCAAAGCGATCGCTATTCCTGTAATACTAGCGATCGTGATCGCCAATAACCAACGTGAGTTACCAGATCGCTTAGTTGATTTTTTTAAAGATGTTGAGCTTGGAGCTTGCCGATAAACTTGAGTTTGGGGCGATCGCTTTGAGGCTGTGGTGAGATTTTCAGAGCGGTTAGATTTAAATTGGGTAGATGCCCGTGTTTTTTGAGGAGTTTTCTGATTTAATCTCGACTTTAGTTGCTTTTTTATATGTATACGATTTTCGATTTTCTTGAGCCGCAACCAAAATAGAAATAATAAGGCGATCGCGATCGCTCCTAAAGCAGATGCTAGCTTGACCCAAAAGAGCAGTAAATCTATGTTTTCTGAATTGGATAACACAAGAGCCATATATGCTGCAATTAAGCCAAATTGCGGAGTGATGAAATTCTATTGTTTCATCTCACTCTAGAATCCACAAACTAGAAATCATCTGTAAAAGTGTCTGCAAAAACATGAAAATCAAAATTCTTTCTAATCAAATTTAGCCGCTACAGCGCAAAGCGCTGCCATAGAACCCAGCTAATTTTTTGAAAGTGCCACTTCGCGGCACTTTCAAAAAATTAGCTGGATTACTCAAACCATTAATAGGCGGTAACTTGGCTACTAAGGTATGTCAATTCCACATTTGGGGCAAGCGTAATCACATCCCCATTACACAAATCATGGGAAGAGGCAATCTTGATATGATGATTAACAATTACGCCATTGACACTAGGCTTACCAGATAGATCGCCATCAACGATCCGATATAAATACTTCCCACCCTCCCCAGGTACTCGCAGCAATACTGCATGTTGACGCGACACAAAACGTGAATAGAGTTGAATATTATTATTCACATCCCGCCCAATTGTGTACTTTAGTCCATCAAGTGCGAGTTTTCTACTACCTCTGGCATCTGTAATTAATAGCGTGTGACTAACGTGTGCTTCGCTCATTAGCTGACCAAAAAAAGAAGTAGATATCGCTTGCTAGCGAAAAGTATATGTTATTGGTAGACGTTTGATTTGATTTCACCCTAATATCTGACAAAAGAATTTATGACTGAATATTAGGTTCTAAATACAAAATATGCACTTCAGGGGCAAAGGTGACAATATCGCCATCTTTCAAATCGTAGGAAGTAACTTTTCTCAAAGCATTGAGAATAATCCCATTTTTGCTACGCTTGCCTAAGTCACTGCCATCAATAATCCTATAGGTGTCAGGGCGATCGCGATGATGCACTTTCCTCAAGACCGCGTGATATCGAGAGACAAAATCAGAGTTTAGGCGTACAGTATTGTCAGCTTCACGACCAATCGTATACTGATCGTCAACTAGCGGCATCTTACGGGTTCCGCTATTGTCAGTTACTACTAAAGTATGATCGGTAGAGATATTAATACTAATTTCGGATTCTTCATGAAGTTTGCTTGACATATTTTTACTGTAGTCCTCTAGTTATTAAGTCAAACGCTTGCCATACAATAAGTAATCACTTAAAAACCGCTACATAGGAGAAATATTTTAGTGGATTTTACAGAGATTGTGCGCCAAACTCAGATTTTATCGCAGCGCCTGAGCATTGCTCAGGAATATCTTTGACGTACCTGCGATCGCGGCAAAAATCGGCGACCTCGAACAAATAGCCGCCCAACCAGAATTTTGGGGGAATAGCGACCAAGCTCAAAAAACGATGCGCGAGCTAGATGCACTGAAATCTTGTTTGCAAAAATTTACGTTCTGGCGAAAAACTATCGAAAATCTGGGGGCGATCGCCGAATTACTCGCCCTTGAAGACGATCCAGCCTTGGTTAATGAAGCCAAACAAAACCTCAGTCAACTATTGCATGAGATGGATCGCTGGGATCTAGAGCAATTGCTATCAGGAACCTACGATAAATATGACGCAGTTTTAACAATTAATGCGGGTGCGGGTGGTACTGACTCGCAAGATTGGACAGAAATGTTGTTGCGGATGTATACCCGTTTTTGTGAGTCTCAAGGCTACAAAGTAGAGATTTCGGAAATATCCGAAGGTGAAGAGGCGGGGATCAAGTCCGTGAGTTTGCTGGTGCATGGACGCTATGCCTATGGCTACCTTGCGCCTGAAAAGGGGACACATCGTCTGGTGCGAATTTCGCCTTTTAATGCCAATGATAAGCGTCAAACTAGTTTTGCTGGCGTAGAAGTAATGCCGTTGCTCGAAGAAGATGTCGATCTAGAAATTGATCC
>JBBRQX010000207.1:0-5581 GCA_038225745.1 Pseudanabaenales cyanobacterium
AAACTTTATTATTCCTGTTTCAAGGACACAAATGTATAGACAGTTTGGCAACTCAGTTGCAGTTCCAGTTGTCCATGAAGTTGCTAAAAGCTTAATCAACTGTCTAGCCAAATATAAAGCTATTGCAGAATCCGTCAAAGAAAGGAGCTTGATCGGTGTCTGATATTAATCACGAATCTACAGAAAAAAATATAGTTCAACTCAATATTATTAGAGAATATTTTGAAATGTATCCTGATATTGAGATACATACGAAGGATGTTGTTGATTGGGTAAATTTAAAATATCTAGAGCGTACTGGAAAAATATTTAGAGATCCAGATAGAGGAATTAGATCCTTATATCAGAAAGGTTTTCTACAAAAAATAGCAAAAGGAGTTTATAAGTACGATCCTAAATATGCCCAAAGTAAGCGCCAAGCAGATTTTACAAGTACTCAGAAAAATGAAATTTTAAAGCGTGATGGTTATAAATGTGTAATTTGCGGTGCTGGTCGAGAGAATGGAGCGGAATTGCATGTTGATCATATTAAACCTAAAGATATGGGAGGCTTAGCTACTATCGAGAACGGTCAAACTTTATGTAGTCAGCATAATTTTTTCAAGAAGAATCTTAACCAAACTGAGACAGGAAAAAAGATGTTTATTCGCTTGTATGAGCTTTCTAAGAAAGAAAAAAATCAGGAGCTACAGGAATTTTGTATGGAAATTCTCCAGACCTTTGAGGATTTTAATATTAACGGACATATCGAATGGGAAAAGTAGTTTCGTAGCGCAAAAATAGGTTTACGATCGCTATATGTCAAATATCAGATCAAATATCAGAATTGTGTTAGTCGAGACGGCAGGGGCGCGGAACCTTGGCTCAGTGGCAAGGGTGATGAAAAACTTTGGGCTGTCGGAATTGTGGTTGGTGAATCCAAAATGCGATCGCCTTGGTGATGAAGCGCGACAAATGGCAGTCCATGCGCCAGAAATTTTAGAAAATGCAAGTGTTGTTGATAGTTTGCCCGAGGCTTTGGTCGGTTGTCATCGGGCGATCGCCACCGCAGGGCGCATCGATAAGGGGGAAATGAAAGTGACTACTCCCCCTAAAGGTTTGAGTTGGTTAATGGAGGCTAACACCAGTGCGATCGTCTTTGGGGCTGAGGATCGGGGCTTGAGCAATGCTGAGATTCAACATTGTCAGCAAGTGATGCGAATACCTGTTAATCCTGACTATCCTTCGCTCAATTTGGCGCAAGCCGTGGGCGTTTGTTGCTATCAACTGCAACTTTTAAAGGATAATCCCCAAGGTCATGAAAATTTGACTAGCCAAATCGCCCAAGATTTGATAAAGTCAGCAGCCATAGACCTTGCCACTCGCGCAGAGCTAGAAGTTTGCTACCAGCAACTTGAAGCAGTATTGCTGAAGATCGGCTATGTTTATCCCCATACCGCCGTTCATCGGTTGCGAAAGTTTCGGCGTATCTTCGATCGCGCAAATCTGAGTCCATCGGAAGTTGCCATGCTGCGGGGAATTTTGCGTCAAGTCAATTGGGCCACGGCTCATCTGGACTAATCTGTAGTTGATTATTTAGAGACATTTTTGTGTCGGAGTT
This sequence comes from Pseudanabaenales cyanobacterium, assembly GCA_038225745.1. Classification (GTDB taxonomy): domain Bacteria; phylum Cyanobacteriota; class Cyanobacteriia; order Pseudanabaenales; family Pseudanabaenaceae; genus Pseudanabaena. Next base: position 1,601 of record JBBRQX010000207.1, read on the forward strand.
ATAAATAGCAGTGGAACCAAAAAACCTTTCATCGCCTGACGCTAACGAAAAAAGCCGAGAAGCGCGTTTAAGTAAGTTGCGCGAGCGTCGCGCCAAGGCTGTGACTAGCAATAGTGATTCTGTTCCCCGCCCCATTAATTCTGAGTCTAAACCTCGCATTATGCGATCGCCAGAATCTACGCGATCGCCAGAACCAGTCATAGACAATCGATTTAGCAACCGATCTGATAGTCGTGGGTCTGAAAATAAGGTCAAACCTTTGCCCAATCGTCAGGGCCGAATTGAGGCGCGTCCTGAGCAACGCCCCGAAAACCGTCCCACTGAGTTAAGAACTCGCAAAAACTCTAATACCAATAAACGTCCGACCCCAATTAAATCTCCTGCCAAGGCTTTCGGCTGGCAGTTACTAAGATTGGCGATCGCAGGGATCGGTCTGAGCGTAATCGCAGGGACAGCACTCTCATTTTGGCAAAATCAGCAATCAGCTAGAGCCAAAACCATGATTCCAGAAGTGGTTGCGAAAGAAGAAACAAATAAACCTAATCAAGATATTGCTCCCCTCGATCTAAAAACTGAAGCCACGCCACTGCTAACCAAAATCAAGGAATTATCTTCTAAAGACAAGGATCTATTCACACAAATGATGGTGGTCGATCTGGACTCTGGCGCTTATGTGCAGATTAGTGCGAATCAAGCGATCGCTGCTGCCAGTACGATTAAAACACCAATTCTGGTTGCCTTTTTTCAAGATGTAGACTCTGGCAAGATAAAACTAGATGAACAGTTGGAGATGACTGCCGATGTCAAGGTTAGTCAGGCTGGTGATATGCAATATTCACCCATAGGTACAAAAACATCAGCATTGGAAACTGCCACGAAAATGATCGTGATTAGCGATAATACTGCGACCAACATGATTATTAAACGGCTTGGCGGCAATGTCGCCCTCAATCAGCGTTTTAAATCTTGGGGATTGAACTCGACTGTAATTAATAATCAACTCCCCGATCTTGAAGGCACGAATACGATTAGTACTCAAGATTTGGTGATGTTGTTATCAACACTCGATCGCGGCAAGTTGATTGAACCACGCAGTCGAGATCGCCTTATGGATATCATGCGTCGCCCGATCACGAATACGCTTTTGCCACAGGGAATCGGTGAAGAGGCAAGAATTATTCACAAAACAGGCGATATTGCTTCTTTTGTCGGGGATGCGGGAATTGTCGATATGCCAAACGGTAAGCGCTATGCGATCGGCGTGATGGTCAAGCGCCCCGATAACGATCAACGCGCCAATGAGTTGATTCGCCAAATTTCACGAGCGACTTATGAATATTTCAGTGGTGGTGGTGATTTACCAGCTAGCAATAGTGCTAATCCTGCAACTACAAATTCCCCAAATTCTCCAAATTCTAGAAATGGCGGTACTAGCGTGATTGAAACGATTCCGCTACCTTTACCAAATGCGTCGCCAAATACGCCAGAGATTACTCGCCAAAATCCATAGGCGTGCTAGATAAAAAAGCCCCGCTTTGCGGGGCTTTTTTTATGCTGGTTGTTTGCCGTGATCTCTAGGTTGCGAAATATCAGAGGCTTTAGGCTCAGAAATAGATGAGGTGCGATCGCTACTAATGCTGTTGTGGGGCAAAGCTTGATCGGCGATCGCGGCTTCGATATTGGCTGCCATAATTGCACGCGGGATCGCGCCTGTAGAATCACCGATCGCCTGATTTGCGCTATCTAAAAAATAAAACGCGGAATCCCATCGACACGATATTTAGTTACCTCTGGCAACCATTTCGTATTGTCTATATTTAGCATCACAAAATTCATGCGATCGCTATACTCTTTTTCCAGCGATAAATTATCCGCCGCCATCGACTGACAACTCGTACACCAATCCGCATAAAATTCAATCGTTGTCGGCTTATCATTTGCCAAAGCGACATCAATTGGACTTGCTGCCGCCGCTACTGCATCTAGTGATGTACTACTCTGCTGCGCCTGAAATCCGAAAAATAAGGCTGTGGTGAGCAGGATAGCGGCGATCGCCACTAACAAGTTGCGTAACCGATTAGCAGCAGGTGTTGGATTGAGAGGATTTTCTAAATTCATAAAAACAACTAAAAATAACTGACGAAAAGTACTATTCCCATTATGTCGAGCAAGGTTTGCTTTATGCTAAATCAATTCTTAGTGGGTAGCGATTTTTCAAAAAATCGATCCCATATTACAGCCTATTTAGGGTTTGAGTAATACAGATAATTTTTTAAAAGGGCCGCTTTGCGGCACTTTTAAAAAATTATCTGGGTTCTATAGCAGCGCAAGGCGCTGTAACAAAAATAAATTATGAGTAATCCCGAAAATTCCTTTGATTCTTCCCAATACGATCTCACGCAAGCCAAATTAACTTTGGGTGAAAAACTTGCCTATGGTGCTGGAGATCTTGGTACTTCGATTACCACTAATCTGCTCTCATTCTTTCTACTATTCTTTTTTACCAATGTGGCCGGACTCGATCCTGCCCTTGCAGGCGTAGTTTTATTAGTCGGTAAAGTCTTCGATGCGATTAACGATCCGATTATTGGTGTACTTAGCGATCGCACTAAATCAAAACTAGGAAGGCGACTACCTTGGATGATCTATTCGGCGATTCCGTTTGGGCTAGCATTTCTCGCCCAATGGTTAGTTCCTAGTACCGATAAAATGGTTCTGTTTTGGTATTACGTGGTCATTGGTATTATTTTTAATACCTTTTTTACTGCCGTTAATCTTCCCTATACTGCGCTCACTCCTGAAATTACCCAAGATTATGACGAACGCACTAGCCTGAATAGCTTCCGCTTTACTTTCTCGATTGGTGGCAGTATTCTCTCTCTGTTTATCGCGCAATTGATTTTTGCATTTTTCAAAGATCCTGCTCGGCAAACGGACAGTTGTAATACTGGCGGAATGCAATATATTGTATTGGGTGCAGTCTGTGCGATTATTTCTAGTATCTCAATCTATTGGTGTATTTGGGGAATTAAAAATAGGGCGATCGCTAGCGATCGCCACCGACTCCATAATCAATCCCTAGATGCTCATGTTGAAGAATTGAGCTTTGTGGAACAGTTAAAAGTCGTCTTCAGCAATCGTCCATTTCTCTACGTGATCGGTATCTATTTCTGCTCATGGCTAGCACTGCAAATCACCGCTTCGATCATCCCCTATTTTGTCGTCAATTGGATGAAGATGCAAGAGAATGATTTCATTCTGGTGACGATCGCTGTCCAAGGTACGGCTCTAATCATGTTGTCAGTCTGGAGTGCGATCAGCAAGAGATTTGGTAAAAAAGTCGCTTATTTTATGGGTTCAGGAATCTGGATTATTGCCCAAGCAGGTCTATTCTTCTTGCAACCAGGGCAGGTAGTGATGCTGTATGTATTGGCGACTATGGCAGGTGCTGGAGTTTCTACTGCTTATTTAATTCCTTGGTCGATGATTCCTGATGTCACCGATCTTGATGAACTGGAAACAGGGCCGCGCCGCGAGGGGATTTTCTATGCTTTTATGGTTCTCTTACAAAAATTTGGACTAGCGATCGGTTTATTTCTACTTGGCTTCGGTCTATCATGGGCAAAATTTAAAGAGAGTGTGCCTTGTCAGCCTTTACCAATTCAGCCTGATTCGGCACTATTTGCAATTCGCGTTGCGATCGGTCCTTTACCAACGATCGCCTTAATTGTTGGCTTAGGTTTGGCATACTTCTATCCAATTACTCGCGAAGTACATACAGAAATTTTAATGCGTCTAGCAGAAAGAAGAAGAGAACAAAGCTAAGCAAATAAAATCTAAAAAGCTGTGGCGCACGCTGCGCGTGCGCCACAGCTTTTTGGGTTTTAAGACGCGATCGCGCCATCAAATACACATGCGAGATAATCTTCTATTAATGTTGATAGTTTATTATGATAGCCTTGGCAAATTTATCAACCTGAG
>JBBRQX010000208.1:0-5555 GCA_038225745.1 Pseudanabaenales cyanobacterium
CAGGCGATCGCTGATGGTTATGAGGCGATCGCCTTATCCTTTCGCTATGGTCAGCGCCATGAACGCGAGTTACTAGCGGCGCGACAAGTGGCGGCGGCTTTAAACATCCGCGAACATTTTATTATGGATGTAAACTTGGCACAGTGGGGCGGCTCGGCGCTGACCGATGCGCGTATTGATGTGCCGATCGCAGGTGTGCAATCGGGAGAGATTCCGATTACCTATGTCCCCGGACGAAATACAGTGTTTATTGCGATCGCCTTATCTCTAGCCGAAGCAAAGGGAGCAGAAGCAATTTATTTAGGAATTAATGCAGTTGACTATTCAGGCTATCCCGATTGTCGTCCCGAATATTTGGCAGCATTTCAGAAATTAGCGGCGCTCTCGTCTAAAGTTGGCGTGGAAGGGAATGCACCGAAATTAGTTGCGCCTCTGGTGATGGACTCTAAAGTTGATATTGTCCGACGAGCGCGACGTTTAGGAGTCCCAATTGAGCTTACATGGTCATGTTATCAAAGTGGCGAAGTGCCTTGTGGTGTGTGTGATTCCTGTCGAATTCGCGATAAGGCTATCCTTGAAGCAAATATATAATCTAGCTAGTTTTTTTTTGAAATAAGTTAAGAACTGATGTTGTGTGGAACCTGCTCTTATCGCCTTCCCTTGCGGGACAAGGGGGGGAAAGCTTTTTAAGCAAATTTATTGGTGTTAAAAAGTTTGGCGATCGTGAGGTTTCTTTTCTTTGTATTGATCGGGTATCCATTCCAGTGCCGAGTGGTTGCCGAGTTTGTAGTCCTATGCGATCGCATCTACTCTAATCATCTGTGCATTATCATCTAAGATAATCACACCGTTAGTTTTATCGGCTTTGAATTTGGCTTTGGAGTTTGCTTTATTGTCTATTTCTATTTGTTGCACTTCAGATTTGAATTGACGTTAATAAATCTCTAATTAAATATATTTATTTTGATTTAGTGGGTCTTCTGGGTTGTTGATCGACTAGTTTCACTAAGAACTCTCTTTTGATGCAATTTCTTGATTGAGATGCAGCAGTTTTTCGAGGAGGTCGTCATCTTCGCTAAAGCCGTAAAGTTGCATTACTTGTTTGTCTAGCTTGGCATGGAGTTTGTAAAGTTGGCTTGCGGGTTCGTGAAAGTATTCGTTATAGAGTTTGGTGATGCCCCATTGTTTGCTTTCCATCTGCTCGGTGCGATATTGGTGGAGTTCTTGCATTGTGGAGCGAATTTGCTGATAAAGAACAAGGGGCTTAAGCTCTTTGTTCTTTGTGTTGGATTGTGAAAAAGGGAAAGTCTCAAAGCAAGTATTATGGGTGTAACTGATGCGGTCTTCCAACGTAGACATTTGTGCTTCCATCCAAATCCGATGTAATCTTGATGTGAGGATTCCTAAAATATAGAAGTCTTCACTAGCAACAATTCTCGTTCTCGCATTAGGCAGCCACTCGCTAGAACAAGGTAGAAAAATTGCCCATTTCGATGTCTGAGGCACTGCAAAATATTGAGAAAGATTTTTTAAAGCCTCACGCATGGCTGGTCTTCTTTCTCCTAATTGCCACCAGTATCTCTGATAAATCTGTCTACGATTCAAATCCCTTTCTGGTTTTACTTGCGATCGCACCCATGCAAATGGCTCGATATATTCGCTTGCATCCTCAATTCTCATATCATTAAAATCAATGATCCAATTTTTTAGCCCGATATAAGGATTACCAACGAGATCATTACCTTCCAAAAAAGGATGAATAATTTCCTGACTTTTAGGATTAGCTTTTTTCCATACCTCTGCTTGCTCTAATGAAATCACAAATGCTCTACCGATAGGAGTTACGCCTGTAAAACAAAGATTGGCATTGGATTTTAATCTTGCAGCTTGAGATACGTCTATTTCTGCTTGAAAAGACGAATTAATCCTTGAGACAATCTTGTTATCAAGACGACAAATTCTTGGTATTTGTTTGCTCCAATTGGCAATACTGACATGGACTGCGGCTTCTCCCGACCACTCCTGCGTAGAAATTGCATCATGAATGTAGCCACCATTCTGAACAATATAATCAATTGAAGCCACACGACTTTTACCTTGACCAATTGAATTAGTACCAACTAGTCCAGCCCTACCATTTTCATTCAGATTGTCGTGAGCAATTCTAAACCAATAGGAGCAGAAATCAACGGAATCTTTTACATCGGGAAATTTGGCAAAGATTCTTTCGATATAATCATTCCCTAAATGTGTCCGAATCCTCTTACCACCGAGAAATGGAGGATTGCCGATAATCGCGTCAGCTTTCACCCAATCAGTAAATAGGGCATCCTGACAAATAATATTGCGATCTAAAGTATCCAACGGTAACGCAGGTTCCGAAAGTCTATGCTTATCGATCGCCACTTTACGAGCGATCGTCAAAGTTACCCTTGCTAGCTCAACTGCAAACGGGTTTATATCCATACCATAAAATTGATTAGGAGTAACCAAACCCATCTGAATTTGTGATGTTTTTTGCTTAGAAGAGATTTTATTAAGCAAATCAACTTCAACTTGTTTAAGTTCTTGATAAGCCATGTATAGAAAATTTCCAGAGCCGCAAGCTGGATCTAGGACTCGATAACTTTGTAGCTCTAATTGCAAAGCTTTAAGTTCAGCGATCGTATTAGCAGCTTCGATCTTCTCACCCCAATACTTTGTGATAGTTGGGTAAACAATTTTCATGATGTCCCCTTCAGATGTAAAGTGCATCCCTCTTGCATGGCGCTCTCTATCATCTGATGTAGATTCAAAAATGCTGCCAAAAATAGCAGGTCGAACTTTACTCCAATCTTCGATGGCTACCGCCCTTAACTTTTGGAGTTCAAACTCAGTCAATTCTATGGGATAAATATCAGCAAATAGTCCCCCATTAAAATAATCTACCCCTTTATAGCGTCCAGCTTGCGTAATCCCCTTGCGATTCATTTCTTGAAATAGCCCACCAATTACGTCGTATGTACTCTCTCCATTAAGACAACTATCAATACATTCAAGAAATTTTTCTTCGGGTAATAAGCCACGGTCTTCAGCAAACATGGCTAAGACGCATTGTAAGACAAACTTTTGGGCAGTCAACTCGTCAAATCCATCCTTTCGAGATCTATCCTTAAGCAGTCCATATAAAACTCCTAACTGACTTGCGGCTGAAGTCGTAACAGGGATTTGGTTGTTACCAAAAATAGGCGGGGTTTTAGAAACTGCCTTAGTCATAAACCGAAAGGCATTCTGTCTTTGTAGTAATTGAGAGACTTGAATTATATCTACAGGTGTATCAACCTGAAGGTTAAAGTCATAAATCCAAAACTCATCAAAATTGCAAAGTATCGCATATCTTGGACGATCTGGTACTAGCTGCCACCAATAGGTAAAAAGTTGCGATGTATGCTTATTTAAATCTTCTTTACGAGATTTCATCTCAATTAGCACCCCACCTTTACCGTCAGTTTCAGGGCGTTTCCATACTAGATCGGCAAAACCTGTTTTCCCTTTAGCGCTACCCTTTTTTACTCGATGCTCATAAATTGCCCCCGCATCAGTTGCTCCTTCATGACCAAAAGCTCGAAAAAAGCGATCTAAAAATGTCTGTGCTTCTGATTTTTCATCGCCTTTTAAAGTGGCATGGTATTCAATAAAATCTTGGATTGTATAAGACATATCTAAAAATCGGTCTTTTTCAAGTATTAATCAGACATTTAATTTAACACTACTCTTATAGGAAACAAGCATTAAATTTTTACTTTTGAGGATTGGGTCAGTGATTTAGTCAATTATGCATCTGTATGCGGTGCGATCGCATAGTTTTTACGGTTAATTGCCACGAGATCGCGCCAGAGCTTGCGATCGCGTAGTGGTGTATTTTTAGTAACTTCCGTGAAATAGCGATCAGCGCAACTTTCTACAACTTGCATAAATCAAGAACGCTATAATTTTGGCAGTACATCTTTTTAATCAGCATTACAGGCAATTAATACAATTTATGATCGCAACATCACAAATCCCTGCAACCGTCCTCATAGGATTCCTTGGTGCAGGCAAAACCACATTGCTCAATCACATCCTCACGGCTGAGCATGGCAAAAAAATCGCCGTCATCGTCAATGAATTTGGCGAAATCGGCATCGATCAGCAACTTGTCATTGGTGCTGACGAAGAAATTTTTGAAATGAATAATGGCTGTATTTGCTGCACGGTACGCGGCGATCTGATTCGGATTATCAGTAACCTCATGCGCCGCCGTGATAAATTCGATCACCTCTTGATCGAGACGACTGGCTTAGCCGATCCTGGCCCTGTGATTCAAACTTTCTTTATGGATGAAGATATCCATCGGCAAGTTTCTCTTGATGCTGTAGTGACTGTGGTGGATGCTAAGCATGTTCAACAACATTGGGGCGATCGCGAAGTTATCGAACAAATCGGCTTTGCGGATGTGATTTTGCTCAATAAGACCGATCTAGTTACGACTGCGGAACTAGAAGAACTCGAAGCGAAAATCAAGCATTTGAATATTCTCGCCAGAGTCGATCGCGTTCAGCTAAATCAAGACAATGTTGAAGAGAGTATTAATAAAGTTCTCAATGTCGGCGGTTTTGATTTGAATCGGATTCTCGAAAAGAATCCTGAATTTCTTGCTGCTCAAATTGAAGAAGAGCATGACCATGAAGCTCACGATCATCAAGAGCATAATCATGAACACGCTCATCATGAACATCATCACCACATTCACGATGAAGAAGTTGGTTCCGTCAGTATTTTAGAATCAGGCGCAGTCAATCCATACAAATTCCAAGCATGGATCAGCGAACTTCTAAAAACTCAAGGTCAAGATATTTTTCGTTCTAAGGGAATCATTAATCTTTCTGGTTCTGAAGAACGCCTAGTATTTCAAGGAGTACATATGCAGTTTGACGCAACCCGCGATCGCCCTTGGCGTGACCACGAACTCCGCAAAAATCAATTAGTCTTCATCGGCAGACATCTTGATAATGAGAAATTACGCGATGGTTTCCGTTTGTGTTTGGTCGCGTAGATTATTATGGTAAGCAGTTAAATTTAGCGAATCATCTATGAATATCCGCATTGGCAATGGTTATGACCTACATCGACTCGTTAGCGATCGCCGCCTGATCCTTGGCGGTGTCGAGATTCCTTATGAAAAAGGATTGCTAGGGCATAGCGATGCCGATGTGTTGACCCATGCAATCATGGATGCAATGCTGGGAGCGCTTGCCCTCGGTGACATTGGGCATTATTTCCCGCCTACCGATCCCAAATGGGCGGGAGCCGATAGCATCATGCTATTGCAGCAGGTGCAGGAATTGATCGCGGCGCAGGGTTGGCGCGTAAATAATCTCGATGCCATGGTAATCGCGGAAGCGCCAAAGCTCAAACCGCACATTAAGACCATGCGCGATCGCCTAGCCGCAGCGCTAAATCTACCGATTGATTGCGTCAGTGTGAAGGCGACTACCAATGAAGGTATGGATGCGATCGGGCAGCGTCAGGCGATC
>JBBRQX010000209.1:0-5544 GCA_038225745.1 Pseudanabaenales cyanobacterium
GCCGTGCTGATTTCAGGTGATATCGTCAATAAAAAATCGCCAATTGTCGATAATACGCTCAAAGCATTGGCGACCACTGCACAGGACAAGAAAGGCTTAGGTGGTTATAGCGCCGTCTATTATCGTAAGCCTTCAGGAGAATTTGTGCTGGCAACTTCTGTTGAACAACCGAATTTTGAGACTGGTATTGCCAATTTACCCATATCTGGTGCGGCGGGCGATGATTTGCTCAGTCGAGCCGCCGCCGCCGAAAATGGTCAACCAGTCACAGGACGAGTTTTGGTGGGTAATACTTATTACACTATGGCGGCTAGAGCCGTTCCTAATCGGATTATTGAGACTGATAAAGGTGGCGTACCGAAGTATGGTAATGCTCCTGTTGGGATTTTGGTTCGCGGCACGCCTGAGACAGAAATGAGCGAGTTATTGCGAAGAACATGGATGATTCTCGGTATCTCGTCTATAGTCGTTATTCTTTTAGATATTCTATTGGCGCGATTTTTGGATACGGTGATCGCCAAACCTGTAAAAGGACTCACCCCGATCGCGAAGGCTTTTGCTTTAGGCGATCGCAAGATTCGTGCGGAAATCTTTGCTAATGATGAAATTGGCGAACTGACGCGATCGTTTAATACGATGGCAGACAGCATCGAAATCTCCGAACAGACTTTGGCGCAACAGTCTTTACTCAAGGCACAGGAAGCCGAACTGCAACGCAAAGAGAAAGAATTATTGCAGAGAGAAGTTATTAATCTTCTTTTAGAAATTGAAGGCGCACAGAAAGGAGATTTGACTGCCGAAGCAAAGGTGACGGACGGTGTAGTTGGCTCGATCGCTGATGCCTTTAATTTCACAATCCGCAAATTACGGAACTTGGTAAAAGAAGTTAAGGCAACCGCCATCCATGCAGAATCTTTAGCAAAGGAAAGCGAACAATCGGTGCAAAAATTTTCGACCGCAGCCTCTGCTCAGTCTGATGGCATCGCTCAAGCCCTTGAAGCAGTCGAACAGAATACTCAATCGATCGCTCAAGTTGCGAAATCCGCTCAAGATGCGGCGGATGTGGCAAGACGAGCGGCGATCGCGGCGCGTGAAGGCGATGTGAAAATGGATCGCACTGTTAGCAGTATTAAAGCAATTCGTTCCACAGTGGCGGCAACTTCTAAGAAGATGAAGCAATTAGCGGAGTCATCACAGGAGGTTTCGCAAATTGTGGCGATTATTTCCAATATTTCTGAGAAGACTAACTTGTTAGCCTTTAATGCTTCAATTGAAGCCGCCAGAGCAGGCGAGAATGGTCAAGGTTTTCGAGTGGTTGCCGATGAGGTAAGGCGATTGGCTGACCGAGTCACCGATGCGACTAGAGAAATTCAATTGCTGGTTAACAACATTCAGCATGAGACAACGGAAGTTTTGAAGGCGATGGAAGTCGGGACAGCCGAAGTTGTGGCGGGTACACAATCTGTCGAAGAAACGAAGGATACGCTGAAGGACTTAGCCGATCTCAGTCAGACGATTGATAAGTATTTGCAGACGATTTCGAGTAGTACGATTTCACAAATTGAAGTTTCGCAAAAGGTAAACAGCATCATGGGTAATGCCAATGCGATCGCGCAACTCACCGCCACCGATACTCAGACTGTAGTTGCTTCGTTGCAAGTGCTGGTGGGTGTAGTTGATGAGTTGCAAACTTCTGTGCGTCAGTTCCGTTTAGAAAAGTCAGAATAGCTCAAACAAGCTATTAAAAGCCTTGCAAAGTAAGGCTTTTAATAGCTTGTTTACATATTAAATTATTGGGAAACTGCTATGTTAATGAAATCTCTAAGTCCAGAAGTTCTAAAAGAGATCGCGATTGAAACTCGTCAATGTTTTCTCAGTGAAGATGCACCGACCTATTTAGCAAATCTGCAAACAGGCTTAGCCCAACTGCAATCGGGGAAGCCAGATTATGTCTTTTTGATGCACGCCGCCCACTCGCTCAAAGGTGGTTCGGCGATCGCCGAATTAACTAGCCTGAGTCAAATCGCCCATAAGCTAGAAGACCTATTGGAGATTTTGCAATACAACGAATTTTGCGATCGCACTACGATTGCCGAAGTTCTCAGTTATGGCATTGATGAAGTTGCATCGGTAATCTCACAAGCAGTCAGCTTACCGACTAATGCTTTAATTGATATTAAAGTTGATTTAGAGCTTTTAGAGAAACTAGATGCATTATTGGCGATCGTTAAAAGTCAAGAGAAGCAACAAATAGATAACAGCGCAGTTAATGAAAAAACCTCACAATCCATAATTAGCCCGATCGTAATATCTTCGTTAGAGAAAGATTTAGAAGCCTGTATTCAGCAAGTAGAAAATCAATTGTTGTCAAATACTTCTACTCTTTCCGAAACTAAAATCAGAGAAGAATTACAATATTTTTGTGAAGAATGTCTTTTGCTTGGTGACGCTCTAAGTATTGATTGGCTGATTAATATCATAGAACCATTTGAAGCAAACATTCAAAAAGGACAGGCGATCGCGAGCTTATTGTCAGACACAAAAGCGATCATCAATAACTTGCGATCGCAACGTTCACAATATCTCTATCCAGAATTAACGATCTCAAAGCCAGACAATTCGCCTAAAGTTATTGATGAAGAGATTTCTAATCAAACACAACCTGCAACAGAAGACCCTGCGATCGCCTTACCATCGATCGCAGCAATTTCATACTTGCGGATTCCTTCTTCCCAAATCGAAAGTATGACTAATACAGTCGCAGAAATGATTTTGCGCCACGAACGCTTACTCAGGCAACAACAGCAACTAGGGCAAGCCAATAAAAATTTACAGTCGCTTGTATTGCAGATGATTCCACTACAAGAGCAAGTGCAGACACTCTATGATGAATTGGCGATCGCTAATCCCGCCGATAAGGCTGTGTCTGAAAGCCCCAATGATGATTTTGACCAACTGGAACTTGATCAATATTCTTCTTCACATACCACTATTCAAAACTTGCAAGAAGTTCTATTAAGAGTGCGAGAGACTCGCTATGATATTGATTTAAGCTATCGAGATTTTGGTGAAGAAATTCAATATTTGCGACAAGATTTAGATCGTCTGTATACTGAATTAACCCAGTCACGTCTTGTCCCTTTTAAGACTATGGCAAGCCGTTTTTTACCACAACTTAAGCGTCTTTGCCAACGCCATAACAAACAAATTGAACTAGTTATTGAAGGTGAAGATGTTCTAATCGATCAAGTAATCTTAGAGCAATTACAAACATCCCTCAATCATTTATTAATCAATGCTTTTGATCATGGTATTGAAACTTCTGAAACTAGATTGCAACTTGGTAAGCCTGAGATCGCAACGATCGCACTTAGTGCAGTTGTTTCTGGCAATCAAGTAGTAATTTGTCTCAAGGATGATGGCGATGGGATTAATCTCAACGAAGTCTATGCAAGAGCCGTTGAAAAAAATATTTGCCCAATCGAAATACCCATAGGTAAAATTCCGCGTCAAGAAATTCTCAATTTTATTTTTCAGCCGCATTTCTCGACTCGTAATGTGGTTACTGATATCTCTGGGCGTGGTATGGGACTAGATATCGTGCGATCGCAAGTTAACCGACTACGCGGTAATATTCAAGTTGAGACATTGCAAGGACAGGGAACAACTTTTACAATTCGTTTACCACTTGGTTTGAGTCTTGTTGCCTTACTAATCTGTACGATCAATGAAAATCTGATCGCCATTTCTGCAAGTGACGTATTAGATATTTTTACGCATACCGAAGAGATAGTTCATCATAAAAATAATTCGTCAGAAATTACTTGGCGAAAACAATTTATTCCTTTGTTATATCTCAAACGAGCTTTGACTTATAGTCAATCAACTCATGAATCGTTTGATGGCAAAATCTGTCTAGTTCTAAATTGTAACAACCAACCGATCGCGGTTGTGATTGATTCTATTGTTGAAGAACGGCAGTTAATTCTTAAACCTTTTGACAATAGTGTGGCGGTTCCTAGTTACCTAACAGGCTGCACGGTGCTAGGAACTGGACAAGTTGTACCTGTTTTAAGCCCTGACAATTTGCATATTCTTTTACAAGAAGATCTTCGTAAACAAATTAAAAAAGCTAGTAACAAGACAAATAAAAAACCTAATGAGATTAATCAAGAAGTTAATCAAAAATCAGTTAAAACAATTTTAATAGCAGAAGACTCGATCGCTACTCGTAATATGCTCGAATTAATGCTAAAACAATTAGATTTTGAAGTGATTGCCTGTCGTGATGGACAAGAAGCTGTTGATACGCTCACTCGCTTGCAAGGTAAAATTACGATGGTAATTTCTGATGTGGAAATGCCACGAATGAATGGATTTAATCTATTGCAAGCTATTCGCACTCACGATCATTGGTACGCTATTCCTGTGGTGATTTTGACTTCACGTACAGGCGATCGGCACCGCGAGAAAGCACTTAGCTTAGGAGCAAATAAATATCTTAGTAAGCCAATTGTGGTGAGTGAATTAATCAAATGTTTGGGAGAAATTATCAAATAACCCGCTAATTCAGATTTGAATTGACGAGATTTCTCTCTAAAATCAATTGATACTTTCTCAGCTTTTTCGTGCCACCACTTGTCACCACAATCTCGATACACAAATCAGAAATATCCTTCTCAGTCTCAAAGTTATAAGACAAGTCAGCCTGAAATTCTGTACTGCCCTTTAACTGTTGTGTATATGCTCCTGTAGCTACAAAGCTTATACGCTTGAGACCAAAATACATTCCTAGCAATAGCCCAAGCAGAGCTGTAATCTTTTCATGCAAGCGACCGATACCCACAATTTCTAAAACTCTTTCACAATAAGTTATCTGTACCCCGCCAATCTCGTCAAAAGCGGATTGCAAGGTTTTAAACTGTTCCCAAGTTACAGCTTGCTTAATCAGATACTGATTTTCTGCCTTACTTTGGACGTTAGTTAAAGTTTTGATCATCGCTTTATTTTCGCTGCTGAATATTATGAGTATAGCTTGCTAGGAATTTGTTGTAGGTTACATCTTTTCAGTGCGATCGCCCAAAACCTTCTCCGCTAACTTAGCGATTAAAGCTTGTTGTAAGCGATCATCATTAGCGGCTCTTGTCACCTTAAATTCAAAAAACTCAAAAAATTAAGGAGTTCCTGTCGCAATCATTAGCCCCCATAATAGATGTGGTCTAGTTCTCTCCTGTCGTGTAACCTGAAAATCGGTTTTATTCAGAAAGTTATGTAACTCCTGTTGGGTGTGGCAGTTTTTATGGGCAGGATCAGTTAACTTCAGAAACAAATCAAGTATTTGACAAAACCAAAAGTCTCGACACCAATCCATAATTATCACTTTGCCATTAGGTTTGAGAACACGTTTCATTTCCTGTAAAGCATTTACAGGATTGTTGAAGTAGTGGAAGGCACTAGCTGAAATGATCGTATCGAAGCTAGAGTCAGGAAATGGCAGACTATTGGCACTGGCTTTCAGAAATTCTATCTGTTGGGAATTGGGAA
>JBBRQX010000210.1:0-5501 GCA_038225745.1 Pseudanabaenales cyanobacterium
ATTGCTTCAAGGCTTGAATGAACATTCCCAATAGACGATCAAAATCTTGAGGCAAAGTCGCAATTTCTTGATTAGTCAAAAAGCTGACCAATTCGGCAAGCATCACTTCCACAGTCGGCGCATTGCGAAGCGATCGCCAAACAATCAAAGTAAATTCTGATTGCACTTGTTCGGCGAGCTTAGTTGCAAAGGCAGTTTTACCGATGCCGACCATGCCGAATACACCCAAAAGACGGCAGCGATCGTCGATCACCCAATTTTTGACCGTTGTTAATTCTTCAATCCGACCATAAAAGATTGCAGTATCGATCGCATTGCCCCAATCACGCCGCTTTGTATTCATGTCATTCGCGATCGCCTCAGGATTGTGAGGGTTGACGCTACTCAAAGGATTGTGAGCGATCGTTTGGGGCTGAGTCGTCTTAACCTGAAAATGTTTGGATTGAGTACGCACCACCACTTGCAAATTATGTTTGGTTACGCGCTCACCAAAACCATTTGACAAGATTTTCCACAAGCGATAGCCCACGTCACGAATATAAGAAGAATCGTACCCGCAAGTCTCAGCAATCTCCGCATAGGTCTTGCCCTCCCATGTTTGGCGAAATAGTTGCTCTTGAATATTGCTCAAGCGCTTATGTTGTATGGCGACATCGACAATTGCGATCGCGTCTTCAATGGTCATTGTGGTCATGGTCGTAACTCTTCTCAATTAATGTCTCGGATTCGGAATGTCTTAAGTCGGAATGATCTTTAAGATTCAAACAAATAATCTGGATAATGATTATTTATTTGAAATTGTTTTAATGTCTCAGATTATCTAGCAGTTAAATTAATTACATTTAAGTAATGACTAATTACAGCAATCGCAGATAAATTAATCAACATATTCTTGTTTTTTCACGTTAGATAAATAACATATATTTTGGTATTTGCAATAGATTTAATCAACTTTTTTCTAGATCCTGATTTAGTCCGACATTAGCTTAGGTATACACCGATTTTTTCTTGTCTTTTCCGATATATCTGGTCAGATAAAGCTTTGTAGAGATTAGTCAAGATCTAAGTGGAGCTAATTTAAGCATGAAATCTTATTTTTGCAAACAAAATATTGAAAAATCTTGTTTTTGGTTTTTTATAGAATATTTGCAAAGAAAAAGAGTTTTTAAATATTTTATTTGACTAGACAAATATAAATACAATTTCTAAATTAGTAGATAAATAATGAATTATTCTTACATCAACTAAATGTAAAACTTTAAATATTTTACTAATTAGTATTTGAGAGTCTTATTCATGTGTTTACTGACAAAAAATACTATTTTTTCTGGTGTGCAAATCAAAATTTGAATCGTATGCTGTTTTCCAACAAAGGTTATGCATTTGATCTACTCACCTTCTACCCCTTTGCGTCATCCGCCAAGCTCACTTACCCTCACATTAAGAAATACTTAATTCTTTTATCACTGGTAAGCGCATTTAGCAATAGGGAAATTATGTTTTCCGACAAAAAATGACTTTTCTGCATATAACCTCACAACTAGAGGCTTTGAAACATGAGCGCTTCCCAGCATTTGCCCCAGCGTCACCTTAATTTAATCCCCAGATCATCGACAAATTCACCACGCCAAGCCTCGCAGTTTGGTGTTCGTCCTAGCATTGCCGATCGCTTTTCACAGTTGCTTTACGAGATCGAAGCATTTTTATTTACCTGTACCCATGAGGAGATGTGTAGCTTTTGGAATGCGATCGCAAATCTTCGCCAATACTTAGGAAAAGACTTGCAAGGAGCCGCTAATTATTCGGAAGTACCGCAATTTCTGAATAACAGACGTAAAAAGCGAGATTTTTATCGAATTTTAGAGGTATTAGCAGATTTACCCCATCCTAATCTGCATCGATCTCAACACTTGCCTAAACGCTCAGGCGATCGCCACAAACTTAACCGACATGCTTTTGTTCATCCTCACTTAGCAACACAGAAATAAGGAGGATATATGCAAAGTGACGCTTTTCCCACACCGCCGATTTATGCCCATCACTTTCAGCCTCGGCTAGCGCAACTCGATTTTGAGCATCAGCAAGACGGCGATCGCAATCTGCATTATTTACTAGATGAGATTGAGCTACTGATCACAGACTGCTCCATAGAAGAATCTCAATCTTTCTGGTCAGCAACCGATCGCATCAAAATTAAACACCGTGTCGTTGAGACCATGCAAAAAATTGAGAGCTTGTTTCTGGATTTGGCGACTAGCTCAACCCAAGATCCAGACTTAATTTCTGATGTCTCCACCAGCCTTCTCTATACAAATATTTCATCCATGAGTTCTCAAAAGCACCTTGAGATACCGAGCTTTCTCAAACAGTGAGTTTGTTAATTTCTGAAAATATTAAATTGTATGCAATTAAGCTAAATAGCTTAAAAAATCACTAAAAGCCCTAAAAATTCTCGTAACTGAGTATAAATAATTTTAGGCATAAAAAACTAGATTGACTAAATTCGTACCAAGAAGATAAAAACCATGAAATTTTTACTGTCTGTTCTTTCTGCTTCCACATTTCTACTTCCATTTGCTAGCAGTGCCTCTGCATACTCACAAGACCCTCGCAGTTGCCTCGATCCCAGAACCCAATATCCATCAAATCCCCCTTGCCATAAACCACAAAATTTACCTATAGCTGTCGCCAGTCTTATTAGGACATAAAACCCAACAGAGAGCGCCACACTCTCTGTTGGGTTTTAATTCGTTCTGATCCAAGTGACGACAGCTATAACGTCTATTGCAACAAGGTAATCAACAGGTCAACTATTAGTCAGACAGAGCAAGTATGAGAAGAAAGCAGTTTCTACAATTTGGATCTGGGGCGATCGCGATGTTCGCATTAGATCATCTCAGCGAAAATACTGTTCAAGCTCAAGACTTTGCCTCTTTTGCCAAAAGACCTAGTCGAGAAAAACTATCTTCTCGCATCCTCGCTGGCAGAATTGATCGGCTAATGGGGGATGGTACTACATCCGAAGTTCAGCTTTTACGACTCTTGCGCCTAAACAAAGCTCCACTACATCTCTATGGCGACTTACCCAATATCTACCGTGAAGAGTCGGCGATCGAGGGCGTTAACCATGACATTGCATTTTGTCAGATGTGCTTAGAAACAGGTTTTCTACAATTTGGGGGCGATGTTAAGCCCGAACAAAATAACTTTGGGGGCATTGGCGCGATCGGAAACGGGGTCATGGGTGACAGCTTTAGCGATCAGCGGATTGGGGTAAGGGCGCAAATTCAACATCTCAAAGCTTATGCCACCACAACACCTTTAGTACAAACCCTAGTTGATCCACGCTTTGGCTTAGTCAAGCGCGGATCTGCGCCTTTATTGGGGCAGCTTACTGGCCAATGGGCGGAGGACATAAACTACGACAAAAAAATCATGACGATTTTACGTCGTCTCTATGAGTTGTCTGGTTTTTTCTAGCGCCGACTCTCTATTTTGTCTTTTAGACTTTGTGAATGCATAATATAGATAAAACCAATAAAGATAATCCTGTAATTTACTCCCTTCCCAGTGAAAGATTAGTGTTGCGGCGCACCGCGCCGCAACACTAATTCTTGGGTTTCTTATATTGGGAAGGGAATAAACGGATTGTCTTGGTTAGAAAGAGCAAGTAATTGAGTTAGCAATGCATTTTATTGATCGAGTTACGATACATGTCAAGTCTGGAGATGGCGGCGATGGGCTAGTTGCATTTCGTCGCGAAAAATATGTGCCTGCGGGCGGGCCTGCGGGTGGCAATGGTGGTCATGGTGGTTCGGTGATTTTACAAGCGACAACCGATCTGCAAACACTTTTAGATTTTCGCTTTGAGAATATTTTTAAAGCTGAAAATGGTGAACGCGGCGGGCCCAGCAATATGACAGGTCGTAAAGGCGGCGATCGCGTGATCAAAGTCCCCATCGGTACGGTGGTGATGAATGAAGAAACAGGCGATGTTTTGGGCGATCTGACTGAGGTTGACCAAACTTTGTTTGTGGCAAAAGGCGGCAAAGGCGGCTTAGGTAATAAATACTTTTTGAGCAATCAAAATCGCGCCCCTGACTACGCCTTACCCGGTTTACCCGGTGAAGAACTTAACCTTTATCTCGAATTAAAGTTAATCGCTGAAGTCGGGATCATTGGTTTACCAAATGCAGGTAAATCGACACTAATCTCAGTAGTATCCGCCGCTCGTCCCAAAATTGCCGATTATCCCTTCACCACGCTCGTCCCCAATTTGGGTGTAGTTTCTAAACCTTCAGGCGATGGCATCGTTTTTGCAGATATCCCTGGTTTAATCGAAGGTGCATCTGACGGCATTGGGTTAGGGCATGACTTCTTGCGCCATGTTGAGCGTACTAAGCTCTTGATTCATTTGATCGATGTCACCCAAGATGATCCCCTTGCGGCTTATCACACAATTCAAGAAGAATTAGCAGCTTACGGGCATGGCTTAGCCGACAAACCGCAAATTCTCGCATTGAATAAGATTGATGCGATGTTGCCTGAAGATGTGGAGGCGATCGCCTCAGAGTTTGATATACCGATTCTCGCGATTTCGGCGGCTTCTAAAAAAGGACTCGATAAGCTTTTGCAGTCAGTCTGGAAATTACTAGAGAAATTCGATAACGATAATCCATAAAATTTTCTGTAAACAAGGGGCTTAAGCCCCTTATTTTTTATTTGAGCATCAAAAAATTACCGAAAGCGGCGATCGTCGTAACTTTTTTATTGGGCGTATCAGTTTCGTAAAGACTGAATACTACAAAATTTTGCTGCTTTGTCGAGTTTTCAACCAAAGCCTTAATCACCCCTTTCCCTTGAGAAACCACAAATTGGCATGATTGCTGAGCCGCGATCGGGATATTATCTCCAGCGCAAATTGAGCTTTTGCCTGCCTCAGAAAACTGCTCGGTTGCATACTCAACGTAACGCTCTCTACTGGGATTAGTGACAGCCATGACGACCGCGATCGCAGCCGTACCAATGAGGATTGCTTGTAATTTCATTTTGATACAGACAAGGGGCTTAAGCCCCTTGTTCATTAAATTTCTGCCATAACTTTATCGAATAATTGTCGCAAAAAGTAGAGTTATAGCTGTCGCCACTTGTATCAAGACAAATCAAAACCCAAAAGAGGGAAGCGGCGCTCCGCGCCGCTTTCCTCTTTCGGGTTTTATGTACTAACAAGACTAGCGGCAGCTATAGCCTTACGAATGATACTTTTCTGATAATTCGGTAGAAATTTACAGCGAAAACTCAAGATGCTAACCATCAAAATAATGATGCTTAAAAATTTGTAAAGTTTAGTACAATACTTAACATTCCCTAGAGTAAGTATTTAGACTCATTGACATGACATCAGCCCAATTTCCTTGGCTTACCGCGATCGTCCTGCTGCCCCTCGTAGCGTCCTTCCTCATACCAATATTGCCTGACAAAGAAGGCAAAACTGTCCGCTG
>JBBRQX010000211.1:0-5499 GCA_038225745.1 Pseudanabaenales cyanobacterium
TCAAAGCACATCCGAAACGTGGGGGAGGCTAGTAATAATTTAATGCGATCAAAGTCAAATAACTCACCCATGAGTTCCGCATAATCGGCAACGGAATCGATGACGGCGATCGCGGTGCTACCGATTTGAGTTTCACCTAGCTGGTCGAGATCGAGATCAGCAGCTTCAAGGATTTTGTATTCGGAAATAGTTTTGCTGATGTTATAGATTGCATCAGTGATTTTTTCAGGTGCGGGACCACCATTGCCAGTGTTATATTTGATGCCAAAGTCGCCATCTTTACCTGCGGGGTTATGGCTAGCCGAGAGGATGATCCCGCCGAAAGCGTTGTATTTGCGAATAATGCAGGAAGCCGCAGGTGTGGATAAGATCCCGCCGCGCCCAACTAAGATTTTGCCAAAGCCATTGGCGGCTGCCATTTTGATGATCACTTGGATCGCATGTCGGTTGTAATAGCGTCCATCGCCGCCAACGACGAGGGTTTGTCCTGCAAATCCATCAAGACTATCAAAGATTGATTGAACAAAATTTTCGAGATAATTAGCTGTTTGAAAAACGGTAACTTTTTTTCTAAGTCCAGAAGTACCAGGCTTTTGGTCAGAAAATGGGGCTGTGGAGACGACTTTTATACTCATGAAAATTGCAAGCTATAAATGTTTTGAATAAATGCTCTAAGTAAACCCAAAAAGCTGTGGCGCACGCTGCGCGTGCGCCACAGCTTTTTGGGTTTTAAGTTTTCTTTTGCCTACTTACTTAAGAAACCATTTAAGGTTAAAAGCTCTAAAAGATCCCCCTCAATCCCCCTTAAAAAGGGGGAAGAATATCTTCTCCCCCCTTTTTAAGGGGGGCTGGGGGGGATCGCTAGATCTTTCTAAGTCGGCGCAAGTCAATTTTAGCGCGGAGTTCATCTTTGATTCTTGCCAAGATCGAATCTTCATCAATGGTGTCTAAAATTCGCTTAACCACAGCTTTAGGCCCATCGACTCCCCATGATGCGCCGTTGGCGAGATATTCCTTTGTCACCAGTCCCAGCGCATAAGTCGAAAAACCTGCCACACCTGCTTGGGCGATCGCCACTGATACATAACCGCCCAAAGTTAGACCACCAGTCGCAGGAGCAGCAATACCGAGCAAACCTTTGAGCGAACTCAAGCCAAAATTAGCCAGAAATTCACTGGCGCTGATGCCGCCCATGCCGATCGCAATTTTTTGCATCAGCGAAATTGCGCCGCGATTGCTCATGTTGATGCCATAAAGTTTAGATAGCGCCACGATCATCGAGACATCGATAATTGCGGTGCTAATTACATCAATTACTGTAAAAGGATTAACGGCGATCGCTACAGCTTGGGTAATCACACAATTCCAGATAATCCGATTAGCTTGGCGATCGCGCACAAACATTTTGCGCTGCACCACCCGCTCTTGCACCATATCTGCAAACAGCATCGTGTTTAGAGCGATTAAAGATTTACCTTCGCGATCAAGTACCTCCAAAATTTTCAGTTTGAGATCCTCAATCTGCGGCTTACCTGTGACTAGCTCTGCTTCAAAAGTGCCATCGGGCTGACGGATTGCTCTTGCCACAAGGGGCGAAGCGGCGGTCATCACAATTTCATCTTTAGTTAGTAGTTCCCGCACCCGCTCATCGCGAATTTTGGCATAAATTGCCATGCGATCTTCGGGTGGATATTGGTCAATTTTGTTAAATACTAGCAAAATCGGTTTACTTGCGCCCCTTAGTTCCGATAGCGCCTCATATTCAACTTTAGTGATATCTCCCGCCACTACAAATAAGATTAAATCCGCCTGTTGCGCGATCCGTTTGGCAAGTTCCGCCCGACCTTCACCATCAACTTCATCGATCCCCGGTGTATCAATTAATTCAATTCTCGCTTCACCGCGTCCTTGAAATGAAGCTTTAAGAATCGTGCGATCGCCGTTAGTTTGCATCGCCTCCCGCGATATCTGCCATTCAGCCGCTTGACGACTGGTCGTTACCCCATGCAGTGGGCCCGTCTCGAAAACTTGACCACCCATCAGCGCATTTAGTACCGACGATTTACCACGCCCCACCATGCCAAATACGGCAATCTGCAAAACTTGGCGCTCTAACTTGTCCAGCATTTGCTGAAGTTCTTCTAGTGGCTCCTCTAATCCGCGCCGTTCTCGCTCTGACAAGTCCAGATTTGCCACAATATCTTGCAATGTGCGCTGTGCTTGACGATAATTTAGCTCTTCAAAAATTTCATCAAAGCTAAGAAAATTTTCATCTTGTGGCATAACATCACTAGGCATAACTTATAGGGTAGGAAACATTTTCAAGGAACTATACTTATAATGTGCGAGTCTTAAACGGTAACAATTCACGCACAAGCTTAGTTTGACACTAAGTACAAAACTGTCATAAAAAGGCTGTCTTTTTAAGTGAAGTGTTGTTAAAGTTGTCAGAAAGTTACTCTCGGATTATTGTTATCTTTGACTTCTAACTTTTCAAGTCTCAGTCATGCATTTGTCTTTGCGTTCCCAATCTCAAATAAACCTTATAAATAGTATTGTAGCTAGGAGAAATATGTCTGTATTTAAGTCGTTGGTTAGTCTAGCAGCCACCGCAGGTGTTGCAGGGGCGATCGCTGTTAGTCCCGCGTTTACGCTCAAAGCTGAAGCTCTGACCGAAGCCCAAGTTTTGGAGAGACTGGGCAGCATTCCTGTTTTCACGATTACCGATGATAAAGGCTCACCCCTCTTAGGCGCAGTTCCCCCGCAACCAAATATGAAGCCCGATGACAGTCAGCTTCTGTTTTTCTTCCTTGGTCCTGACGAAGCGCAAATGATGCTTAGTCAAGTCCAAAAATCCAATCCTGAAGTTGGTAAAAAAGCTCAAATCATCGTGCGATCAATGAACGATGCCTATCAAGTAATTCGTCAAAACAAAGAGAAAAAAGTCCTTTTTCAGTTTATTCCTGCCAAGGCAAGTATTGACTCCGCACGAACAATCTTGACTGCTCAAGGTGTGGCGGCTGACAAGATCCCTGTTGTGCCTGTGTTCTTTGCGATCGGTGGTCAAGATAAGAGTCAAGGCTTGCTAACTATGAGCATTGATCAAAATGGCAAGAAGGAACAAGTCGTACCTTTCTTCCTTGATAAAACCGATCTCCAAAACTTGCTCGATCGCGCTAGCAAAGATCAACCTGATATTACTAAAGCAACTAAAATCCAAGTAGCATCACTGTTTCAAGTCCTAGACTCAATGGTGGCTAAGGATAATAAGCCCAATCCTGAAGTCGATCGCTTCCAGTTTGTGCCATCGCGTACTTCTTTTGACTACATTATCAAAAATAGTAAGCAATCCCCAACACCGCAATCTGCGCCAGCTAAAGTAGCGCCAGCTAAAAAGTAAAACAAAAAAAGGGGGTGCGAAGCGCCCCCTTTTTTTGTGAAGTTTTACCAATCCCAATCAGAATCTTGATTGTTACGATCGCGATTGTTATTACCATAGCCAGTATCACGAGTCTCGCGATCGCCATAATTACGATTTGAAGAACCGCGATCGCCATAATCCTGATTATCGGGACTATTGCGTTCTTTCGCCCCATAATTTCGACCTACATCTCGACCGACATCGCGTAGATTATCTCGCGGCGCTTCACGAATATAGTCACGATTATTTTGATTTTCGCGATTATTTGGGCTTTCGCGATTTGCATCGCGATTCATATAAGTAGAAGGAGCCGCAGGTCTGGACTCAGGCGCACCGCCAAAGGCAATTAACAGGGGAAATCGCAACAAATCTACGGCAATTAGTTCTTCCGATTCATCGATAATCACCAAAGGCATGAGGTCTTCCTTGACAAGGCGATCGCCTTTAGTTGCCAGAGGTTCAGGATCTTCAAACAAGGCGATACCTTTATCAGAGCCAAAATGCTCGCGGGTCAAGCCCAAACAATCTTGAAAACCGCGTCGCCATTCGCCAAGACGTTCGGGGGAAGTCGCTAAGACTAATACTCGTAATTTTTCACCATAAACAGCTTTGAGGACAGAGATGGCTGCTGAAGTGACAAGAATATTTTGTAAGCGTGTTCCCATGGTGCGGATCGCGCCGCGTCCAGACTGCTCAAAAAACCATTTAGAGACGCGATCGGCATGAACTTGCTCGAAGGTACGTCTCAATTTCCATGCGGGCCCATAATAGTCAGGTAAGGTACGATAACGATCTAAAAGCTGATCGACCCTTTGTTTATATTCCGCGAAAGTTTGCTCAGATAGAAGTAATGGTTCGGCTTCTTGGACTGGGTTTTTTTCTGTAACTACGACAGTTTCTACTTCAGACTTCGTAGGTGGTACGACAAGATTAAGTTTTTCAGCACTAGCAACCAAATCTTGCAAGCTACCCACCAAATAATCTTTGAAACCCTGCACCCGCACAGCGATGTCTTGTGAAGCACCTGCATAGGTACTGGTCATTTCCTTGTCAATCCGATCTTTTCGCTTCTCAAGGACCGCGATCGCTGCTTGTAGTTCTTGTTTTTGATATTCGAGTCGGGCGATATCAGCTTGAGCTAAGCGAATAATCCCCGCCTGTAAATCATCGATCTGGTCTTGTAAGATTTTAGACTTGGTGGTTTTGAGGCGATCGAGTTCGGCTTTGAGTTCAGTTTCTTCCTGTTTTAGTTGAGCAATTATGGCTTTTTTTTCTGATGTTTCATCAGGTATTTCAGATATTTCTAAGCTATCTAAATTCTCTTCTGATTTAAGCTCGATAATGAGTGCAATCTCATTGAGTACATTATCGGGTATATTCTCTGAGATCGTGACAATTTCAGCCGTAATTTTGTCGGCATGAATAGTCGATTGTTCAAGAATATTCTCAGTTGTAGACTCATCTAAACTTACTGATGGGGCGATCGCTTCGGGGGATTCTCCTTGGTCAGATGGATTTAAATTTTCTTCTACAGGCAGTTGATCGGACTCCATAAAGTTCTCATCGCATCGGGCTTACCTATTTTATACCAGTTTTCTAACAAGGCGGTTTGCAAGTCTTATTGATCGCCACTAAATAAGAATTTCTCCTGACTAAGTAGGCAAGCATAATTAAACCCAAAACCGAAAAAGCTTTAGCGCACGCTGCGCGTGCGCTAAAGCTTTTTCGGTTTTAAGGTTTAAGCTGATCGGCATTTAAAATGCATATCAAAAACCAGAAAATGATCATGCCGCGCGAAGCGCGGCACAATCATCTTGCAACTTAAAGGCACATGAGCTTAATCATGCTTGCCTACTTGTTTCTAAAATTTTACAGAGATGTTTTGCGATCGGCGATGTTTTCAATGTACCGTGGAATATTATTGCTATAATATAGTCAAGCGCAAATAAACCCAAAAAGCTTCGGCGCACGCGCAGCGTGCGCCGAAGCTTTTTGGGTTTGTCTATATTAAACGCTATATAATTACTTACTAACCAGTTAAACATCAGGGCTATTTCATTCTTAAAAAAGAGAAAAAA
>JBBRQX010000212.1:0-5491 GCA_038225745.1 Pseudanabaenales cyanobacterium
AAAGGGTAAACGAGGGAAAGTCTGAAGGTCATCAAAACGCGCCAACAGCGCCGCCGAGATGTAGCCATCATCATCACGAATCGCTTCGTAAATCTTCTTCCCTAAAGGTTCGATTTCCGCCTCACGCAACTCCAATGTTGCCGAAGTATTATGCCTTGTGTAGTGTTTCTGCACCTGCATATAGAAATCAAACTGCGCCATCACATTAAATTGCGCGATTTCCACTTGATCAGCACCGTCAAGGTCAGCCCAAGACACACTTACAGGAATCTCAACTAGCCATTCTGTGCATCTAGGGTCGAAGGGATCATTTAGCAATTGTCCATTCTCATCCTTATCCGACTGCGAAGGAATGATGCTATAGCCATAGTCCATACAAGCTCTCGCCACAGGATCATCCTTACGGAAAGTAATCCGACGGATAAATCGCTGTGCCTTCGGAGGATGCCAACCGGGGGAAGCACCTGTCAAGAGAGATTTCGTGTTATGAGATTTGAGCGCACCTTGCCAGTACCATGAGTCATCATCATCGCGTCCTGACACTGCAAAGTCATAGCTGTAATCAGGTGTGGTTTCAAATTCGATACTAGCCACACGATAGGGATGGAATGCGAATTGACGCTTAGGTTCTGGCAATGGGCGTAACTTGCATTTGCGACTGTGGGCATTTAGATATGCCAATGCGTCAGGCTGAGACAACATCCGACTGAGGGATAAGCCCCACATATTCTTCTGTCCTTGAAAGTTTTCACCTTGGGTATTATGAAAAATCCCAAAGCATAAACCAACAGCTTCACCAACCTGTTGGAGGCTGCGAACAAAAGCTTCGCTCGCTGAATCAATCGAGAGAGAACCCTTTTCGCGAACGCAACCATCGGTATCAATCAAGCCACAGAAGAAAGCAAGAATGGTAGCGCGAGACGATTTCCGAATTGCTAAAGGAATTCGATCTAGATCGGCGCTATTAACTTTCTGCAATTGATTTAACTTGATCCAATCAAAAAGTTGTCCAGAAGCAAAGGTTAACTCGCCTCTTGTGCCGCCATTGCGAGGGTCATGGCTGATTGTGCCTGTTAGTCCAAACTGATTTTGCGCGATCGCTTGCAAACGCTCGACCAAATCTAGCTCTTTTTCATTAAAAGCAAATCTCACTCGATCTTTGCTTTCACTCATTGCACCATCACCAAACAAGCATCCCAAGAAATAGCCCAGTTCAGGATTGAGCGTGGTTGGGGTGGTGATTTCGGCTGTGAGTACACCGCGCCCATGACCTAACAATTCCTTGCGACCTTCGCGAGTATATTGAACTGGATTGAGACTGAGCAGCAATGCATCTGACTGTTGTTGATATTCACCTAATGAATAATCAATGTCCATACCCAGTTCTAGTTGATCGGCTCGCACCCATTGATCAGCGATCGCAAGACGATGATTAGGAGTCATTCGCAAAATTCGACCATTTTCAAGGGTGACGCGCACTAGATTTAATGGTTGATTTGCGATCGCAGTATCAGTCGCAATCCCATTCCGCACACTCAAATCTAAACCTTTGCTTTCACCGCTACCTGCTTCTACTACTTCATCGGCATAGAGCAAGCCTTGGTCAAAAATCCGTAAAGCAGTGCGATCAAGACAACCTGCGGGTTGAACAGTCGTACAGCGATTAGGACGACGTAAACCTTGCGAGTCACAATATTCGTTAACGGTTTGATTGACAATCTCGCGCCAACGATTGAGATAGGCAGCTTCTTTATCTTTGAAGTCTAGACCTTGCACAGTATCAGGGCGACCCGCTTCCCACCAGCGCAACCATTCCACACCAAAGGCATGAA
Organism: Pseudanabaenales cyanobacterium; assembly: GCA_038225745.1. Lineage (GTDB taxonomy): Bacteria > Cyanobacteriota > Cyanobacteriia > Pseudanabaenales > Pseudanabaenaceae > Pseudanabaena. The sequence goes on from JBBRQX010000212.1 coordinate 1,833, forward strand.
CGAAGAAGTCAAATAGTCCTGTAAAGGATACGCCGACAATCGGATCGACTTCACGGCTATATCGATAGCGCTCTTCGTTGAAACGATGATTGAGCAATGCAGCTACAGAAATAGCACCTGCTTTAAATGCTTCTTCTTGTTCTTTTTCATTGTGTGGATCGATTTGATTGAGATGAACTTCAGAGAGATTACAATGGAAGTCTGCGCCGAGAATTTCGCCGCAGTTATGAGCAACAATGCCATTAGCATCAAATCGAGAGACTTGAGGTACTGTGCAATCATAGACAGGCTCAACTCCATCGGCAGTAATACCTGTGATTGTGGCTGTAAATCTCTCTCGATTCATTTTACGAGCGTAGTTACCCAATGATTCTTGCAAACGTGCAGATTTCAGAGGATCTTGGAACCCAATGGTTGATGCGAAGTGTTGCAAATTGTCATTAGCAATTACAAGTTCATGCTGTTCTTTACAAAAGTATGGCGCAAGTTCGCGATCGCTATTTGGCAACATACGAACACCAGCAGGGCGGCGTTGTTGGTAGATGGAGGAAATAATGCCCACACGAGCTAACATTCTTTGAACTGCTTGCAATGTATCAAGATTGCTTTGAGCTAGTCTGACGCTAACACCCTTTTCTTGCTTGCCTTGGACACTGCCATCAGCATCAAAGAAGCCACGCAAAAATCCACAATAGAAATTGTAACTAGACTTCTCAATCTCAGTTGATAGAATTTTATTTTGTGGAAAAATTCCAAATTTAGCAGCAAGAGTTGCGAGACCAGAAGAATTAATCACTTGATGCTGCAATTGCTTGTGATAATGCCCTATAGAATTTTTTGCCACATAATTGGTGGCATATTCTAACGTCTTGACGGCATAGCCTGCCATTTCCTCTTTGGTTTCACCCCAATAGCGCAGACAAGCCGCATCATTGGACTGAATACGGTAGAGACTGCCATCACCAAGTAAATTGCCAATCAGCCAACCTTCTTCAAAGTTACCTTCACCTTCCCAAGATTGGATTTCTCTGTGATCATGGAGCAAAATGCGATCGCCAATTTGTAGATCCTTGGTTTCTACCCACTCAGTATATTGAGCGTGCTGAGTTTGTGCCGTAACTTTCAGCAATTGATGATTGTCAGTCAGTCGCAATGCATAACCTTCTTTGGTTTGCAGATTCATAACAGGTTTATTCCCTGTCATGAAGAAACCGTCTGTGGTTGTGCTAAACAGCTCTCCATTGATATAAACCGCAACTTGCTTGCCAATCAAATCACTAATCTGTCTTGCACCATGCTCCGTATGAACCCAAGTGTCAGCAGTTAAGCATGGATTCAGACCATAGCGCTGAAAGCGATGCTCTAACTCACGTTCAGAGACTTCAGGTTGATGCGATCGCAACCATTCTTTTCCTTCTCCTTTAACATAGGCAGCTAGAAAATCACGCTTTAGTTCGGTAGTTGTGATTAGATCAGCATTAGAACGCGCGATCGCTTCACCAGCCCATTGAATCGCACCTTCACCCGAATAATATTGCTTACGAACTGCATCAACACATTCTTGTTCTGTTGGTTTGCGATGGAATACTCTTGTGTGATTACTCATACGAAGCGCATCACGCTCAGGATCGATGCTCCAGTTGCCTTGAGCATTCTGTTGCCAAAGATTATCTTTAGCAGTTGCACCTAGAGTATCCTCTGATCCAAACTGACGAATCCCTGCACTGCGCCTAATATTTCCAGCCACGATACAAACTGCGGCTTCATCGATGAGGAGACAGCACTCGACTGAGGTGAGTTGACGACCGATCGCTTTATTTAAAATGTTGGCACAGCGATCGTAGAGGGTGGGCAACTTGACAGGATTTGCCATGCCGCCGAAGCCCTTGAGAGGTTCACCACTGGGGCGAACATCGCTGATGTCAACGGTGATTTGGACAGGTTTGGTACGATCAAACTGTTCGTTACTAGAGAGTTCTAAAAGGGCTTGATAGGATTTGACCCATCCTTGGCGGCTATCACCGACAAAAAACTTGACGGCATTGTTGGCATAGTCAAACTGGACTTCGGTATTGTGGCGGCGATCGCCAGCAGGTGTTGCCCCGATCGCACCAATCACCTGTACTTGCAATGCATTACGAATTACAGGCAATTGGCTAATGTACTGCGGCTCTAATACGCCACCAGTGCCAGATCCCTGCATGGCTAAGTCCATCATCAAGCCAAACGATCGCCAGTCGATCACGTTGGTGCTGGTGCAGTTATAGGAGCCTGAAAAATTTTCGTGACGCTCAACCCATTCTGTACCACCGACCCATAGCCAACGTCCAGAGGTGAGGGACTTGAGCTGCTTTTGCATCTTGTCGATTAGGGCAACTTGCTCATCGGTGAGCTTGCCTAATTTTTTGAGTCCTGTAAGTGTGCGATCGCATACTTCAGACCAGTTTTCGCGCCTGTTATTATACTTGCGGCTATAGGTTCTGAAAAATACGGGATAAGCAGCAGGAGCGCTATCGGGGAATCTAACCTCTTTGGAGATCAGTCTAAGTTCTTGCACCATAAAGTATTTGTGTTTTTGCAACATTATGAAGATACAAGCTTAGCTCAAAAGTTCCTTAAATTACTTTACATTTAGTGTCTCAATCATGAAAATTAATGGGATATACACTATTAGTGGTCTAAAGCACAATTTGCTACAAACGTCTTAAAATAGTTTATTGGGCGATCGCATTCTCGTCAGGCAAATTTACGCAGCATTTTGAAAAAGTAGGGAATATGATATTTTGCTGCTGCCTCGTCATCAGTTTGTCTTGCATAAAAGTCCCTTGCGATCGCTAAGGAGAGTTGATCTCCATATACCGCAGTATCTCGACTCTACTCGCTACTTGGTTGGACTTGATGCCAATACTTTTTAGCTTTTCTGATAGTTAGTAAATTATTAAAATCGGGCGAATATCTGGGTAGGTAAAAAGGCTTTGCACCTGTATCTCTAATCATTTTCTGCACTTCCTCGCTCTTATAAATCTTCAGGTTATCCATTACGACTACCTTGCCTTGAGAGAGTTTTGGACACAAATCCTCGCGCACGAATGTCTTAAAGTCTTCAGGAGTTCCAAAAGAAGATATTGTAATTGGCTTACAACCCACCTATCTGAGACAATATACGGGATATGCGATCGCAACATAAACACTCGAAATAAAGCGATCGCCCCAACTCTCATCTTCAAAATTCCATACAACAGCGATCGCTCTCCCCACAATATATAGAAAGATTTGATATCGAATCTATAGTTTTATTGGCAATTCATCACTGAGCGATTTTCATTTAGCTGTTGGACAATTCATTAACTATAGAGTAGGACTAAAATCAGTCTATCCAGACCGCAAACTATTTTTAGCAGTTCCTAACAGCGCCTATGAAACTTTCTTCAAAAAAGAATTTCCGCGCATGGTAATACGAGAATGTTAGCTTGATATTGTAGTCTATGGCGTAAAAACTGAGGTGATTGTCACATGGAAAATCTAGAAAAAATACAGAACTATCGCACTATTATCAAAGAGATTCTTAGCCAATACGCCAGCTATCAACCTTCAAATGGCGAAATAGAAATGGAAACTCTGTTTGATACTGAACAGAATCGGTATCAATTACTAGCAAT
>JBBRQX010000213.1:0-5491 GCA_038225745.1 Pseudanabaenales cyanobacterium
TGCGTGCCAGCCAATCACGATATCTTGATATTCTCGCAATTTCTCCTGCAATTTCTTGTCTAGCTTTGTAATCTTAGTTTGAGGTTTAATACTAATTCCCAATTCTTTTTGCTTAGATTCAGAAATAGGCAAAAGAATATCTAGTTGATCCCCTTTGATTCCATTACTTTTATTTGATTCAGAATCTCGTTTCTTTTCTACCTTTTTTAACCGTATCAAAAACTTATCAGCTAATTGCTTAATTGTCCCAATCGAATTTTGAGCATAGTCCAGTAACTTCTCAGAAGCCCAATCATAATCTTCAACCTCACTTAGACCTGACACCCGCAAATAGTTAAGAATCTGCTTCCGTAAATCGGTAATCACTTTTGGCTCAGTTGGCTCATCATCAGGATCTGACAACCCATTGGGCAAATATTTTGCTTGAGTATATTCTCGATATTCCTGTAATAGCAAATTTAATTGATATAAGACATCCTCTTCAAGCAGACCAATTCCCCGTTTCAAGTCCTCAATCAGCAATTCATCAAAATCAGGATTATTTGCTTGAGAATACGCTGACTGCTCCCATTCGCTTGGCGATTTACCAATATCCCGAATTAAAACATCGATACCTTCAAAATTCTGCCGATGAAACCTTCGATACAATCCTTTTAGCGCTTGCAGTTGCTCATCGGTTAACGCGGCTAGATTTCGCCCTTGGTAAGTCTCAACAATTTGTTGAATGTCTAAATATAAAACCAAACTGGGTGCAGTCGGGTTCGATAAATCCCATCCTAAAAGCGATCGCCCATTGCATATTAATCCCAACCCATAGCCCCGACTAGGCGCATAACTTACCAACTGCTGTAAAGGTTCAGGTCTTCGCAAGTCATATGCAGTATGTTTATCTTCAACTAGAAAACAGCAATATTCATCCGATAGCCTTACCTGAAAGTCTGGACGCGAATTGTCCTTAGTTCCACCAGTTTGATTTTTCGTAATCTCCCCAGACTCAAACCCCAAAGCTGATAACAACGGTAAAACTATTTTCGTATCGACAATATTATCTTCATCATTAGTTTGAGGATCTGCAACATATTCTAGATAGGTCTTACCCTCATAAAAGTTATTGCTGGTAAATATCCTAAAAAATTCAGATGCAAACTCTTCAAACTTAATCATATTGCGATTTTAAAATTATAATTATGGTACTTGTTTATTACTAAGATGCAGATACTGCTTCTATGTAAATCACCTGACTACATTTATTTTTAATATTTTATAAGAAAAATCAACAGTCGGTTTAACCGTTACCGTAAGCTTTAATCTCAAACTATCCAACCACTCAGCCAACTTTTGCATTTACGCCAAAATATCTAATCTAGGCGATCGCATCTGAAGCAAAACTGCGATCGCCTAGATTAGATGATGGGGATCACCAGAAGCCCCATGTCAGCAATTAGAGTCATAGGTTTTCCTTTTTTACTACCCCGATCGCATTTTTGCTTAATCTAATAGACCTCTTGCAGAACTCAAAACGTGATGCAGTTATGGATTGGCTTGATTTAGGCTTTTCTGCTGTTTGATTGGCTCAATCTACAACTGTGAATTGGATATAGCTGAGATTAACCAGGCCAGCTAATCTACCATGAAATCAGTTCTGCAAGAGGTCTATTATTAATTGGCAATAACGCGAATTAAGTTAAAGCGGCTGCACCACCAACGACTTCTAGAATTTCTTGAGTAATTGCGGCTTGACGCGCCTTGTTGTACTGCAAAGTCAGCGCCTTAATCAAGTCACCAGCGTTTTCACTGGCATTATTCATCGCGGTCATTCGTGCCGCAAGTTCACTAGCGACAGATTCTTGCAAAGCGCGAAGAATTTGATTGCTGAGATATAGAGGCAACAAAGCATCAAGAATTTGCTCAGGATCTTGCTCAAAGATTAATTCTTTGGGTAGTTCCTTAACCGTAATTTCACGCTTTTCACGCTCGACTTGGAACTTACCACCACGAGTGATCAGGCGGAAAATTTCATCATCCTTTGGCTCTAGCCCTTGAGGTTCAAGGGGCAGTAGGGTTTGCACTACTGGACGAGAGCTAATCAACGACACAAAACGGGTGTAGATCAACTCGACGCGATCAATCACACCACCCAAAAATGCTGAGATGATTTCATCGCCGATCGCATTGGCTTCAGCCGCGTCAGGGATTTGGTTAACGTTGGTAAACTTGGCAGCGATCGGTTCATCGCGACGGGCAAAGTATTGCGCCGCTTTACGACCGACTAAAATAAAGGTGTAGTTAATACCTTGTTCTTTTAGTTCTTTAGCACGGGCTTCAGCACGACGGATAATCGTTGAGTTATAGCCACCACAAAGACCGCGATCGCCTGAAATTACCAGAAGACCGACAGTTGTAACAGGACGCTGTTCGAGTAGGGGCAGACTGACATCCTCGAAAGCAATGCGCTGCTGGAGACGATATAGAACTTGAGCGAGGCGATCGGCAAAGGGACGGGTTGCCAAAACTTGCTGCTGAGCGCGTCTGACCTTTGCGGCGGCGACAAGACGCATTGCTTCAGTTATCTTGCGAGTATTCTTAACAGTGCCGATGCGATCGCGGATAGATTTGAGGTTAGCCATGAAACTAAATTGCTACTTGCTATGGTAATACTACGGAAATTTTTGATATCAAACGAGACATAAACAGTATCTTAATAAAAAACTGCGCCTTCAAACCGCAAACTGTTTTATATCCTTAAAATTGGTTATGTTAATAAACAATGGGCTTAAGCCTATTGTCTGCCGAAGATTTGCCAACAAACTTTTAATTCCTTGCTATGATCGCTTCTTCACCCTCTTTTAATCCAATTTTTACGATAAACAGCCAAATACCTGAAGATATTAATTCAACAGGTGATTTGCTCGAAATAGCGGGACGTAAATTCCGATCGCGTTTAATGACTGGCTCAGGCAAATATACCAACTTCGAGATGATGCGTCAGGCGATCGCCGCTAGTGGTTGCGAGATTGTCACCGTAGCCGTGCGGCGCGTCCAAACTAATGCCGCAGGACATGAAGGGCTAGCCGAAGCGATCGACTGGAGTAAATATTGGCTGTTGCCAAACACTGCTGGCTGTCAGACTGCTGATGAAGCGGTGCGCGTGGCAAGACTGGGACGCGAGATGGCGAAAATTTTGGGGCAGGAAGATAATAATTTTGTCAAGTTAGAAGTAATCCCCGATCTCAAATATTTACTTCCCGATCCGCTTGGTACTTGCAAAGCCGCCGAACAATTAGTCAAAGAAGGCTTTGCAGTTCTGCCCTATATCAACGCCGATCCAAGGCTGGCGAAAACCCTTGAAGAAATTGGTTGCGTCACGGTGATGCCCCTCGGTTCACCGATTGGCTCAGGTCAAGGCATTAACAATGCCGCAAATATCGCGATCATTATCGAAGAGTCAAAAATTCCTGTCGTCATTGATGCAGGAATCGGCGTACCCAGCGAAGCCGCCGCCGCCATGGAAATGGGTGCTTCGGCTTTGTTGATCAATACCGCGATCGCCTGTGCGAGTAATCCTGCGGCGATGGGTCGCGCCATGGGTATGGCAACCGAAGCAGGACGAGCCGCCTATTTGTCAGGACGAATTCCGATCAAGGCTTACGCCAGCGCCAGTTCACCTTTAACAGGGCTTGTCAAAAATTAAAAAAAGCGGTTGCGACAGTACGGTATTCTATTATTTATTTGATTTAGTCTTTATTAATCTTTTTAATCATGCTTAAACGCACCATCTCTACGTTGCTTGTGGTATTTGCCCTATTTCTGACCAGTTGCGCTAACACTCCGACGAGTGGCTTATTACCATTTGCCGACACTAAAGATGGATATCGTTTTTTATATCCAACTGGTTGGACAGAGACTAAAGGAAACTCCGCGATCGATATCTTATTTCACGACATCATTGAGCCTTCCGAAAACGTATCTGTCGCCATTAGCAAGCTAGAAAGCGTCAAGACTCTTGAAGAAATTGGCGATCCTGAAGCGATCGGCTTGCGCTTACAGCAGCGTGTAGTCGCGCCAGATGGTTCTGGTCGTCAAGCAAAATTGCTTAAGGCAACTCAAAAGGAATCAGGCGATCGCAATTATTACACCTTTGAATATGCAGTTCAGCGCCTTCAAGGCGAACCCCGTCACGATCTTGTAACTGTATCCACAAATCGCGGTAATCTCTACACCCTCAGTATCTCTACGTCTGAAAAGCGTTGGGAAAGAGTCAAAGATTTGTTTGCTAGAGTTGCCAAATCTTTCACCATCGACGAATAGCTACAAATATCTTTGCAATCCTGACACATCAACATGCCACAAATTCTCGTCATTGATGATGACCCCACAATCCGAATGACTCTCCAGAGATTTCTCAAAAGTCAGGGTTATGACGTAACTGTGGCTAAAGATGGGGAAGAAGGCTTGGCTAAAGCTAGGGAACTCCACCCATCTTTAATTATTTGCGACTGGATGATGCCCATCATTGACGGCTTAGAGGTCTGCCGCCAAGTTAAAAGCAGCGTTGAACTATCAAATATTTATCTGATTTTACTGACTGCGCGTGACGATGAAAAAGACTTAGTACGCGGGTTAGAAATGGGTGCGGATGACTTTTTGAGTAAGCCGCCACGGATTAATGAGTTACGCGCGAGGGTGAGAGCAGGGCTGCGACTTTATGACGCAACTCAAGAAATTCAGAAGCAAAAACAATTAATCGAACAAGAATTATTTCAAGCTTCGCAATATGTGCGATCGCTTTTACCTACACCTATCGAAGGCGACATCGCAATTCAGTCTAGCTTTTTGCCATCAACCCAACTTGGTGGGGACAGTTTTGATTATTTTTGGCTAGATGATGAGCATCTAGCGCTTTATTTACTGGATGTATCTGGTCATGGAGTTGGCTCAGCCCTGCTATCAGTTTCAGTTTTAAATCTAATGCGGACTCGCAGTTTGCGGCGGAGTACGACATCTCAAGACACCACAAATTTCTATAGCCCTAGTGAAGTATTACGAGATCTAAATAATAATTTTCAGATGTCTGTACATAATGAAATGTACTTCACGATCTGGTATGGCGTATATGACAAGCAAACTCACAAATTAGTTTACGCAAGTGGCGGACATCCTCCAGCTGTGTTAATTTCTAATCAAGAAATTCCTAAAATCAAGCTTCTAAAAACGGCTGGATTACCCATTGGCATGATGCCTGATGCCAATTACAAGGAGCAAACTTGCGAGATTGATACTAGTAGCAGGTTGTATTTATTTAGCGATGGAGTCTATGAGATTTCGCAAGAGGACGTTAGTATTTGGGGATTTAATGCGCTAATTGATACATTTATTCGCACTCCTAGCGATCGGCGATCGCGGATTGACTATATCTTAGCCTGCGTCAAAGAAGCCGCTAATAATTGCCCTTTTGAGGATGATTTATCTTTATTAGAAGTAGAATTTCACA
>JBBRQX010000214.1:0-5486 GCA_038225745.1 Pseudanabaenales cyanobacterium
ACGATCAGATGTGTTAAACCATGACCTCACAGTACGCCTATATACGCGGAACATTTGTCCCCCTCGAAGATGCCACAATCAGTATCCGCACCCATGCCTTTCTATATGGTACGGCTGTTTTTGAAGGCATTAAGGCGTATTGGCTACCTGAAGAAAACCGTATGGCAGCCTTTCGCTTAGAAGAGCATTACAAACGCCTAATCCAAAGCTGTCGTATTATCGGCTTAGGATATCCTCTTGATGTTGCCCAGATGGCTGATATTACCACTGAGTTGTTGCGCCGCAATCAATGTAACTCCGCCACTTACCTCCGTCCAATTATTTACAAGTCCGACCTTCGCATTGGACCAATTCTCAAAGTTCCGCATACCCATGATGATTTCTGTTTGTTCAGTGTGCCGATGGATGGCTATCTCGACACTAGCAACGGGATCAAAGTGGGAGTATCTTCATGGCGGCGATTAGATGACAATGCTATCCCTGCTCGTGCCAAGGTGAATGGTGCTTATGTAAATACAGCGCTTGCTAAAACCGATGGCTATGCTTCTGGTTTTGATGATGTTGTTGTTTTAACTAACGATGGACATGTTGCCGAAGGAAGTGCGATGAATCTGTTTTTAGTAAGAGATGGAAAGCTAATTACTAGTTCTATCACGGATAATATTCTTGAAGGTATTACGCGCAGTTCGATCATGGAGTTAGCGGCAAAAGAACTAGGCATAGAGACTGTATCGCGCACAATTGATCGCACTGAGCTATACATCGCTGACGAAGCATTTTTTGTGGGTACTGCCACTGAACTCGCGCCGATCACCAGTTTCGATCATCGTCCTGTTGGTGATGGCACGATTGGCGAAATCACGAAAAAATTGCGTGATTTATACAGCAAAGCTGTTCAAGGGCTATTACCTGATTATCATCACTGGCTGACCAAGGTTTAGTTTCAGAACCGAGAAAGATGTAGCACACGCTGCGCGTGCGCTACATCTTTCTCGGTTTTAATATCAATGGTTTTGAAAACAGCTAACAGCCAATAGTTAAACGCTATCTATAATTCCAAAACCAAGCCGCATAATCCTTAAGCAATTGATAATTCTTAGAATTTCTATCCGTCGGCTCCAACCAAGACAAACACAACGCAAAAAACTTACCATCCTCCATCCTTTGCACCTTAACATGAAGCTCTGAATATAGATTTATATCCACAGCCAACTCCAATACTTTAAAAGTATCCAAAAAAGAAGCCTGCTTTTTCCTTCGCTTATTATGCTCTTCTTCTGACATATAACCAAAAACATAAGCCTCTTCCCACGAAAAATCCTCGCTACCCGTCAAATAACTGGGTAACTCCAAATTATTTTTCAGGAAATCACCATAGATATTTAAAGTTTCATCATTAACCACCAATAGCTCATTCTCGTCATCTACACCAATAATTTCGCCAATTCTTTGTTTCCGCTCATCCCAATCAGACTCAATCACCACAAGTTGATCGTTCGGGACTCGCCAAAACACACTCTCATCACCAAATAACTTTGCGAGTTTACCTTCCTGCGATGATTGTCCAAAACCCTTAGATTTTTTAGGCATAACTTAAGCAACTCCATAATCAGTATTCGGATTTTCATTTTACCAACGACTATGCTTTATCTGAGATTTTTTGAGATTACAGCGCTTTGCGCTGTCATGAAACCCAAAGAAAGTTTTGAAAGTGCCGCGAAGCGGCACTTTCAAAACTTTCTCTGTACCCCTTAAAGCCTCAATAGGCTGTAGATCATCTGTTACTTTACTTTTGTGATTTGGCACTAAGGATTTTTATGCTTACCTACTTATTTTTGTTAAAAATATTGCGATTTGTTTATTTGCGATCGCTATAACCTCGAACCAAGAAAATATAGCAATGTACATTGCTAAACTAGAAAGCTAAATCACAAGCAAAGGAGACTAGCCGTGATCGTAGTAACTAAGATTGGTACACCCGCAATAGAAATTGAGCGTATATGCGATGAACTCTCTAGTTGGGGATTATCTCCCGAAAGAATTGTTGGTAAGCACAAGGTTGTATTAGGGCTAGTGGGCGAGACTGCCAATCTTGACCTCCATCGCATCGAAGAATTAAGCCCCTTCATTGAGACAGTTTTGCGGGTAGAACGTCCGTTTAAACGGGCTAGTCGCGAATATCGTCAAAATGAATCGAGTGTAGTTATCGTACCTACACCCAATGGAGATGTGGCGATCGGCGAACATTATCCATTAGTGGTCGTGGCGGGCCCCTGCTCTGTCGAAAATGAAGAAATGATCGTCGAAACAGCGATGCGAGTGAAGGCATCAGGCGCAAAGTTTTTACGCGGTGGAGCTTATAAGCCACGCACTTCTCCCTATGCTTTTCAGGGACATGGTGAAAGCGCTCTATCTCTATTAGCTGCTGCTCGCGAAGCTAGTGGATTGGGAATTATTACTGAGGTCATGGATACGGCGGATATTGACAAGATTGCTGAAGTTGCGGATGTGCTGCAAATCGGTGCGAGAAATATGCAGAACTTCTCATTGCTCAAGCAGGTTGGTAAACAGAACAAACCTATTTTGCTGAAACGGGGTTTAGCGGCAACGATTGATGATTGGTTGATGGCGGCGGAATATATTCTCGCTGAAGGTAATCCTCATGTGATTCTTTGTGAGCGTGGTATTCGCACTTTCGATCGCGAATATACGCGCAATACTTTAGACTTATCAGCCATTCCTGTATTACGCAAGTTAACCCATTTGCCGATCATGATCGATCCTAGTCATGGCACGGGCTGGTCGGAATATGTGCCGTCCATGAGCTTAGCCTCGATCGCTGCGGGTGTAGATTCGCTGATGATCGAAGTTCATCCTAATCCGAAGCGAGCATTGTCTGATGGCCCGCAGTCACTTACTTTTGAAGATTTTGACAAACTTATGGTCAAAATTAATCAGATGGCACAGGTAATGGAACGGGCTTAAACAAAAGCAGTCGCGAAGCGACTGCTTTTGTTTGCAAGAACTATGAATAAATATTTTGTTTACGATCGCACGATTCATTTTCAAGACACTGACGCGGCGGGAGTGGTTTATTTTGCCAATGGCTTGTCCCTTTGCCATGAAGCCTATGAAGCTTCTCTTGCCGCTTCAGGAATCGATCTAAAATCTTTCTTTCGAGGCGGTGCGATCGCTGTGCCAATTATCCATGCAAGTATTGATTTTTTTAAACCAATGTTTTGTGGCGATCGCATAACTATATGCCTTGAGCCAACTTTGCTAAGCCCTGCATCTTTTCAAATTGAATATGAATTATTTTTTGATCAAGATGAGATAGAGAAAAAGGCGATCGCGAAAGCAATCACTAAACATACCTGTATTGACATCAACACCAGAAAGCGGTGCAATCTTTCTCAAGAGCTTTTAAAATGGATAGAACATTGCATGAGCTTGTAAGAGATCCAGAGAAATTTTGAAAAGTGCCGCTTCGCGGCACTTTTCAAAATTTCTCTAGGTTTTATGACAGCGCTTTGCGCTGTAATGCACATAAATATTATGGAAATTAATCAATGACGACTATTTTGCGTGACTGGAGTTATCGCTATCAATGGTTTTATGACACCGTATCCGCGATCGCGGCGATTAGTGTTGGCGGCGAAAAGCGATTTCATCAATTATTTTTAAAAGATTTGCAAATTAATCCTGAAGCAAAAGTTCTCGATCTTTGCTGTGGTGCAGGACAAGCCACGCGAGAACTAATCAAACATTTTGATGATGTTACAGGTTTGGACGCTTCACCGATCGCCATTAAACGCGCCCAGCAAAATGTACCCCAAGCCAAATATGTGGAATCCTTCGCTGAAAAAATGCCCTTTAGCGATCGCACTTTCGATCTTATAATTACGAATACTGCCATGCATGAGATGGACGCAGAGCAGTTGCAACAAATCATCCAAGAAGTAAATCGAGTTTTGACTCCCGCAGGACAATTTATCATTATTGATTTTCATCGCCCCACCAATCCACTTTTCTGGCTACCTATCGCGACTTTCCTCTGGTTATTTGAGACGGAAACCGCATGGCAATTGCTCAAAACTGATCTCGATCAGCTTTTAAAGCAATCGGGTTTTAAAGTTGAGTCTTGTCAACTTTATGCGGGTGGTAGTTTACAGGTGGTGCGATCGCAAAAACATTTAGACCATTCCTAACTGCCGTCTAGCTTCAAATAAGCCGAGAGCAGCACTGACCGAAAGATTTAGACTGCGGACTTTGGGATGCTCCATGGGAATGTAAACAGCAGGATGATCGGCAATTAAGGTCTCAGGCAAACCGCATGATTCACTGCCAAATAATAGCCAGTCGCCATCTTGAAATTCAAATTCACGAAAATTTTTCGCGCCGCGCGTACTGAAACAAACCCATCGCCCGCCCTGTGAAGCTTCGCGCAAAGATTCAATATTTGGATGCACGGTGACGCTTACATATTCCCAATAATCTATGCCCGCCCGTTTGAGTTGGCGATCGCTAATTTCAAAGCCAAGTGGTTCGACTAGGTGCAAATGAGTGTTGGTAGCAGCACAGGTACGCGCGATGCTACCAGTGTTGGGTGGAATTTCAGGATAAATGAGAGCGACTTGCAGCATTGATAATCTATATATTTAAGGACTATGTTGTTAACACAGTCCTTAAATATATAGCGAATAAACCCAAAAAAGAATTACGGCGCAAAGCGCCGCGATGTTTCTTTGGGGATTTGTTTAACGTTTGGTGCGTTCTTCGATATCTTCTAGGGTTTGCAAAACTAGACGTTTAGCTTGTAGTTTCCAACCCCATTTTTGTAAGGCGATCGCCGCACCAGTACCAACGACCGTCGCAATAAAATCTAGTGGCTGCTCCATTGATATGCCCAGCAATAGTCCTAGTCCTGCGATACCCCAAAATGGCAAGGAGACTGTCTGACGATTTTTTTCGACTATTTGGCTAATATCATCATTTGACATGTCTGCAAGCAACTCAGCTTTTGCTTGCCTCTGTTGAGCAACATTGAGCGATAAGCCGAATTTTTGTCTCAATTTTTCGATTTTACGGGCGGGGGTGCTGTACTGCACCAACTCATCTTCCGCCATTAGGATTAGACGCTCTAGCTGTGCCATTGGTAAATTTATTTATTAAGTTAAAGTGATTTTAAAAAAGAATTACTTACTAATTTTACGCGAAACCTGCCCTCATCCCCTTCTTCCGCAAGAGAAGGGAAGAAAGAATTCTCTCTTGTTCCCCTCTCCTTTGCAAGGAGATGGGCTAGGGGTGAGGTTTTTAAAACTTCCACGTAACATCAGTTACTTAAGTTAAACAGTTACCGCTTCAGTGGTGCGATAAAGCTTCGCGCCGACATTGCGTAACTTCTCCTCAATGCGATCGTAACCGCGATCGAGATGATGCAAGCCCATCACAGTTGTTTCACCATCAGCAGCGAGTCCTGCGATGAC
>JBBRQX010000215.1:0-5481 GCA_038225745.1 Pseudanabaenales cyanobacterium
AATAAAGTTTTGAGGATATCCCATAATTGCTTTACATTCATTTTCGCTGAGTAATCTAATTCCAGTTTCTCCGTCTTTAACAAAAGTCCCAGTTAATCTTTGGATTTTATGATAAGTAGAACACAAGGTTTTTACTTGAATTTTAGATTCTCGATCAATTAACTCTGGTCTCCCATCATCAATTTTAAATAAATATGAATTCTGTAAATGCTTAGATATTGAATAACCACTTATATTCTTTTCTGTGTAGGAACCAATAAATTCTTTGTGTGGAAAAGGCAAAGGAAAATTAAAATTAGGTATATCAGTAGAAATATCTTCAGAGATACCTACTATAAATATTCTCTTCCTAATTTGTGGTACACCATAATCTTTTGCATCTAAAACCCTCCAAAAAATATGATATTTTACATCAGGTTTACTTAGGAAAAGATATTGCCCATTTATAGATACAGACAAAGTATCTAATACAACGCTTAAAGTTTTTCCTCCATCATGAGTTACTAAACCTTCGACATTTTCTAAAATAAAAGCTTTAGGTTTTTTCTCTTTTAAAATCTTGACTACATCATAAAATAACGTTCCTTGCGTAGGGTGTTCAAATCCTTCACGTTTGCCTATTGAACTAAATGGTTGACATGGAAATCCAGCAGTTAATATATCAATATCTGGAATTGTAGATGGGTGAATTTGAGTAATATCTCCATGCGGTGTATCACCAAAATTAGCTTCATATGTTATCTGTGCATATTTATCCCACTCAGAAGAAAATACACATTTTCCATCAATACTTTCTAAAGCAATTCTAAATCCGCCAATACCAGCAAACAAATCTGCAAAAATAAAACTCATTTTTATCTCTATGCTTCTGACATTAATTAATAGTTAATACAAAATAAATATTTTAATACAAGGTTCTAAATTGCTGTGCCTAGTAAGTACAACAAACTCATCCTTATCGCCACGCCATTAGTTACCTGTTTATCGATCAAGCTCAACCGAGGATCGTCCATCAAGTCAGAGCTAATTTCCACGCCACGATTAACGGGACCGGGGTGCAGCACTTGGACATTTGGCGCACATTTGGCAAGGCGATCGCGTGTAATCCCATACCGAGCATGATATTCCCGCAAACTGGGAATTAGAAACTGTCCCATTCGTTCCATTTGCAAGCGCAAAGTCATCACAAAATCAGCATCCTCAAGGGCTGGCTCAAGGGAATAATGAATTTTTGCACCATATTCCGCAAACTCTGGTGGCAATAATGTCGGCGGTGCAGCGAGATGCACATCAGCCCCATTTGTAAGCAAACTCCAAAGATTTGATCGCGCTACTCGTGAGTGCAAAATATCGCCGACGATCGCCACTTTTTTACCCTTCAAGTCTTTAGCCGTTGGGTCTTTGGGATTGATATACATACAGAGCGTCAGCAAATCTAGCAGGGCTTGGGATGGATGTTCATGCTTACCATCGCCAGCATTGAGGATCGCCACTTTGCCACTAAGGGCATCCATATCGCGGGAGATCGCTAAAGGCACACCCGCCGACTGATGGCGGATCACCATAATATCTGTCCCCATCGCCAGAAAAGTTCGCGCCGTATCCAGAATCGTTTCGCCCTTTGAAAGTGAAGATGTACTAGGCGAAAAATTTAAGGTGTCCGCCGAGAGACGCTTGGCGGCAAGTTCAAAACTATTACGAGTACGGGTCGAGGATTCAAAAAACAAATTAGCGACAACTTTGCTCTGCAAGGTTGGCACTTTTTTATTGCGGCGTGATAATACTTCTAAGAAGCTGACGGCTGTTTTCAAGACCGTCTCATAATCACTCGGCGTAAAATCAGACAGCGAGATCACATGTCGTCGCTGCCAAGTAAGTTCCGTCATAGTCAATATCTTGGAGGCTACGCTCTAAAACTATGCGATAAGATCACACTAACAGGCGCAGGAGCAACCATATCATCTGTCAAGAAAGCGCGGGAGCTAACTAGCACTAGCGTAAATAGAAATACTGCAAAGATGAGAATCGGTGCGATGTATTGACGAAAAAATGACACGGTATTAAATCGTAGATTACGGTTACATTATCTACGATATTGTGACGATTTACACATTATAGAACGGGTTCGACGGGGCTCGAACCCGCAACTTCCGCCGTGACAGGGCGGTGCTCTAACCAATTGAACTACGAACCCAATTTTTTGCTTTAAAAATTGCTTTCAACGAATTTGTGAGTTCGTTTTTTGCTTTTCTTTATTTAAGCGCTCCTTATTATGTGGATTTAGAAACCATTTGTCAATACTCTACGCATATTTTTTTGGTTTTTTTGATCGGCTATCAAAACAGTAGATTTTTGGGCTGTGCTAATTGCCATAAAAAATCATAAAAAAACTGAAAAAGTCATTGCAATTACACCAGTCCATGATATTCTGTCGCCTATTATTTGCCAGCTAAATTTGTCCGTCAGGATTTAATTGGTCTAGAGGACTCCCATGCATTGCTTTAAGAGCGCAAACATCAAAAGTACAAAGATAGCGATCGCCACAATGCTTTTGACGCAAATAGCCAGTATTGCTTTACCGACAACATGGCAATCGGTCATGCCATCGGCGATCGCTTTACCAGGTCAAAGCCCTGATCAAGTGCTGGATTGGATTAGAACTAATCCTGTATTGCGTCCCGAAAGCGGCGAACGTTTATTGGTAAGAAAAAGTGACACGCCTGCAAGACGATTTCAGTTTCAGGCTAGTGTGCTGATTCCAGGGTTGGCAGAAGTGCGGGGGGACGCGAATGTAATCCGCAGTGAACAAATCAGATTTTTTGACATCATCAATGGTGTGACCAAATCTCGCCTAGAAGAATCTTTGCGCTCTATTTATGGGCCAGAAATTATGCGCGATTATGCCACTGCTAAGGTCGTCTATGCCTATCCGACGGCTGACATGTTGCAGCGATCGCAAGCTAAAAATGCTTCACCAATTCTCAGGGCTTTACAAGGAGAACTGCGCCAAGGTAAGAAGTATGGCTATTGGGTGGAGTTATTGCAAAATGGCAGGGGTAGCGCTAATTCTGGACAAATTACGGTATTTGAATTAGAGAGTCTTCCTAAACTAGAACAAGAGTTAAGCAAGCGATAATTCCCATAAACAAAAAGCCTCGCTAAGCGAGGCTTTTTGTTTATGAAACCGAGTTTTAAGTTTGCAGCGCCTACGGTGCTGCAAACTTAAAACTCGGTTTTTGATTAAAGAAACCAGCCGTAGCTGTGTAAACCCTTACCGAGAAGATTTACGCCTAGGTAGCAAGTCCAGACCACCACTAGCCCCATGCTTGCCAAAATCGCAGGTTTACGCCCTTGCCATCCTTTAGTAATGCGCGTATGTAAATAAGCCGCAAATACTAGCCATGTAATTAAAGACCATGTTTCTTTCGGGTCCCAACTCCAGTAAGAACCCCATGCTTCGTTTGCCCATACACCGCCAGCGATGATCCCAATCGTCAGCAGGGGAAATCCTAGCCCGATCGCTCGATAACTGAGATTGTCCAAGGTTTCGCCAATGGTGAGACGGCGCAAAGATAGCGGCTTAGTTTGCGGGGCGATCGCGGCGGTGATAGTGGCCGTATTGCCTGAAGTTAAAACACTGCCCATGCCTTCTACAGCAAAAGCAGCAAAAGGAACAGATGCTAATTTTTCGGGATTATCATCGGCAACGCTGCGAAAATTTGTGCCGAAGGAACTGCCTTGTAACACCACATCTTGACCGCGTGTGACGATCAAAAAGGCGATCGCCAAAATGCTACCCGTCATCAAAGCGGCGTAGCTAAGCAACATGACGCTAACATGCATCATCAACCAATTAGACTTTAGCGCAGGTACAAGTGGCTCTGATACTTGCATTCCCGAAGGTAAGGCGATCGCCGCAAAAGCAGTGATTCCCATTGCAAGAGGAGAAGTAAAAGCGCCAACTAAACGCTTAGCGGTGTCATTGGCGCTTTTGTTGCCAATGCGATTAACCACGATGTGCATGGTGGTGATGCCCCACGCTAAGAAGAATAGCGATTCGTAAAGATTGCTCAGTGGGAAATAGCCTGCATCAAGCCATCGCGCTCCTAGTAATGTGGCAATACAAAGATTGGCGATCGCCATACCTGCGTTACCAAGCGATCGTAGATATGGCAAGTTGGGGAAAGCGACATGTACCCAAAAAATGAGCATGGTCGCAAAGAGGATGGCAAATGATGAGTTGTCCAGCAGATTTTGAAGCGCGATGAGTTGCATTCAGGCAATTCTCCAGCAGTTTTGAAAAGATTTTATGATTTGATTTTTAAAAGAGCATATCTAAATGCATTTTTATTGTATCGCAACCCAAAAACCAAAAAAGCAACTTGCTTTTTTGGTTTTTGGGTTGCGAGCGTGGCGACAACTATATAATTTTGCTTATGACTTTAAATTACCGATCGCTTCCCGAACAACTGCCCAATCCCGATGCACTTGGTGCGATCGTCGCACTGCACGGTTGGGGTTCAAACTGTGATGATTTGATCTCGCTTACGCCCCTTGTGGGACTCCGTAATTATCAGTGGATTTGTCCTGAAGCTCCCTTCGATCATCCGATGCCTAATGGCAAGATGTGGTATGACCTGCAAAGCCTTGATGCCGAGGGTTTAGCTAAAAGCTGCGAACTGCTCAGTCAATTTCTTGAAGATTTACCTGCAATGATAGGCATCCCCCTAGAGAAAACATTTTTATTGGGTTTTTCGCAAGGTGCAGCGATGGTCTTGGATGTGGGTTTGGCATTTCCTTTAGCAGGATTGATTGCCCTAAGTGGATATTTGCATGTTACTGAAGAAGAATTAAAAGAACTTGATGGGAAGTCATTTCCGCCGATTTTGATTGCTCATGGTACGCAGGATGACGTTGTGCCTATTGGTGTGGCTCGTAACACGCGAGAAATGTTTGAGCGTTTGGGTGTGACGGTGGAATATGCAGAATATGAAATGTCCCATGAGATCCGTCCTGAAACCTGCGATCGCATCCAAGCATTTGTCTTGGAACAATGAACTACCCCACCCTGCTGCGCGAGGATGGGGTTTCTAAAATCCCATCGAGCAAGGAGTGTTTTTTACGCTTCGCCGAGCCAAGTTGCGCCATCCCGCCACAATAAGCAGGGGATGGAGTAGAGCTTGGCTCTCTACGTTTGACGATGCTCGTTCCGAACACCGTAGAATCATATAAAACCCAGTTGAGCATAACTTGCGCCGCCGCTACATCACGATCTGCTGTGTAGCCACATGGTAAACAAGTATGCACACGTTCGCTGAGTTCTTTCTTTTGCTGATGACCGCAATTGGGGCAAGTTTGAGAAGGTTTTACAGAATAATACGACAGATTGAAAGCTCAGCGTCTTCAGACCTGAGATGAAAATCGGACGAGCGAATTTATTCGCTTTAGTCTTTTTAGATCCCCATAAACAGCAAAGTTATA
>JBBRQX010000216.1:0-5465 GCA_038225745.1 Pseudanabaenales cyanobacterium
AATTTCGTTAACACTAGAGATAGCACCTCCGCCGCATCTACATCTTTATCCGAATCTACGCCAGCTTGATCTTTCTTCTTGGGCTTATTCGATTCCATTCTTGGATCACAAGCAAACAAAGGCGCATACAGCAACGCATCACTAGGCAAGTTTTCCTCAGTCCACAAAGCACCATTCACGACAGTCTTAGTCAAAGGATTTAGCTTGGTGCGAGACACAACATCAGTGCTAAATTGACAGAAATCTTTAAACGCATCATCACTAATAATCACCAAATCTTTTTTGATTTTATATTTCCAAAACTTGTATTCATTGCCACTAGGCAGCGCCGAAGTAGCCAGCCAATCAGCAAATTTCTGAACTTCAGGATTCGCTGTCTCTACCGCAAAAGAAAATTCCTCCAAAACAACATCATTACCAATCTTGATACTACTGTTATTGGGAATATATGCCTGTTGTCCAGCAACTGTTAAGTTAGCTAAATTCCAAGGTAAAGAAGTTTGTCGTGTCATCTGCAAATCTCTAGCAAGTCGATTGATGACTAAAGGACAAGTCACCCATGCAAACACCCCTGCTAAAGCCCTAACAGGAAACAATAAAATTCTGGCATCACCAACCGACAAAGCTCCCGCGTGATCAGAACCATCTTTTTCTGGTCCAAAAATTGCCCTGCTAATCTGATCCGCTTTACCATCTGGTTCAAACGCACTGCGTAACTTGCCTTTGATACCAGAACCTTGCACCATTGGTAAATTGGTATGACGTTCGCGCTGAATTGGTAAATCGACCGTACCAAGACTGCTGCCACTGCCAACGTGCAAAGGCGTTTCGGTATAAAGAAACAATAAATTCGCTTCCTGAAACATGAAAATTTTCTCCTAAAAATACTGTAACAGCTATTCCAAAATCCCAATCAATATTCGCATTAGCTCTTCTAGATCGCCGATCGCCCGATAGAGATTGAGATCTTGAGTAATGCACTTGTCTGGACGATTTAGACAGCTAAACTGCCAGACACTACCAATCGAAACCGCCCCATAAAGTATGGGATTATCACCATCTAGCCAACGATCTAGGGCAATTAGTTCCGTTGCTAACTGCACAAAGCCACGTTGGAGATTTTCATCTTTTGCTTCAATGACAAGTAGCGATCGCTTGGTTTGAATGAAATAATCAAGAGAGCCTTTTAACTGGTGATCGACAGAGATTACATAGCTAACCTTGAGTTTGGCATCAACTAGATCGACTAATTCCATTAACACAGGCGCAATCAAAAATTCTCGCCTCGCGGTTTCGTTGTTGAGGCTGATATGAGGAAGTGTACGTTGCAGGCGATCGCCCAAATCTGGCAACCTTGGTAAAGGAATACCACTCTTCGGCAATACCAAAGACTCACTCTTCATCTCATAGCCAAAATAATTAAGAACATCTTCTGGTTCATAGTCCAACTTGAAATAATCAGAAAACGTGTAATCTTTATCAGCTTGAATGTTACTTGTGTGAGGCATATTTTTTTAGAGTTATTTTTAGGGTTAATAATTTTAAAAAAGTCTTCCTAATTTTTCAGATATCTAGATAATTCCAAGCACCGACCAACGCTAATCCAAAGCCAATTTGAGCATCATGCTTTTCATCAGCAATATTCTGCCAATGGAAAGCTTTAATAATTTCCGATGGCTTAGCATTAGTCGTGAAATAGTAAACCGAACCTGCGGGAATAGCACGATTTGTTGGTTTCGGGCGATTGTAGGCAACATCCCAGCCACCAATGGTTTGATAACGCGAAATAGAAGCAGCGATTAGCTTTACTTCAACACCGCCATAAGCACCAACCAGATCATTTTTACTTAGCCAATTTGGAAGCCACCCATGCTCAAAAATTGTTGGTGTAGCAAAATAAATTTTAAATCTTTTCAATCCATCAGCATGTTTTAAATGGTCTTCTAGCTTTTGCGAAAAGCCTTCCCAGTCAATGCCTTGAGTTAGCTGTTCACATCGTGCTGCTCGATTTTCACCACCGATCGCAATTAAATTACCTCCCAGATCCGTAATTCCTTCAATCTCAGCATATAGACCAACATTCTGTTTACAGCGAATAAACTCCGTTTGATAAAGTTGACCTTCATTCACGGTTTGACGAGCATTGTTAATCTCAATGCCATAGCGGGATTCACGCATATATAAATCATCAGCCTTTGTATAATTACTAAGAGATTTATACTCTTGTAATAAATACTTCTCTAATTCTTCCTTTTGCCAATAACCTTGTATCCCCTCAACAGGTTTTATCTCATCTGTCCAAAGTGGTAATAAATTAAGGTTTTCGCTCAAATCGTTATCACCATAAAGTTGCTGCTGTAATGCTTGCAGGAAACATAAACGAGGTTTTTGCTGTTCGCTTTTTTGCTTAACTTCCACCACATCCGAAGGAACAGGAAAATAGGGGATTAGAGATTGCTTTTCATGTTTAGCGATAATCGCTCCACGAATTTGGAGATTGCCATAAGATCCTCTACCATTTTGGGCTGGTCTACCAATCTCATCAGGAATGGTACAGTTTGATTGTTTTTCACAACCATTACAACCATTTTTATAGGTTTCATAACGCCCACAGCGATCGCTTAATACCTTAGAGCGAATTACCCCTTGCATTGTATTTGGCGTTGGCGGAAAGATACTCCGCGCCCGATGTCCCTCTCCTGCCGAAAATGGACGACCATCACGGAATAGAAGCACATCAGAAGGTTCAATAAAAATCTGTTTTTGACTAGCCATAATCTATTCTTCTCCTTCACCATTGGCGAGAAATCGGGTAAATACGAGTAAATCCGCAAAGGTTCTTAGTTGAGTTGGCGGTTTATTATCTTTTTTGGTAGCACGATAAGCTTTATCGGCTCTATTAGCTCTATCCACAACTTGGGCTAATTTTGCTGCTAAAGTTTCTTCCTCTAATTTATCTAGCTTTTCCTTACCTTGCTGTCGATGTAAAAGCCTCTTGATTTCTGATGCATACATCGCCTCATTTTCAATTGGTGCAAGTGTTTCAGACTGCTCACGCAGTACATAAGGAAACTTACTAGAAATATTCTTCTTCGCAAAGTAATCTTGAAACTTAAGCAGTAAATCAACAGTATCTAGCGATTTATCTTTTGCGTCTTCTAGGTTTTCGGGATAGTACCACTTTGCACCCGCAGACATAATTTCACCCGATCGCTTCAGGAATGTCAAAGAAAAGCTATTGCGTCCTGCACTTTTAGCCGCTTTCTCAGCTTTGCGAACCTCTTGCAATGTGAGATCAAGTGGTTGAGTATGATGAGCGATGACGATTCCTGTACTAGCTGTTGCTTCACTGCCCATTGTCGTTAAAAGTTCCCTTTCTCGATTTGGACGCTTTAGTAGCACATATCCAGACTTAGAAGCTTGACTTTCTTTTGCCGCAAAATCTACTTTTAAATCTTCACCTTGATCATTAGTCGTTAACTCTCCCGAAAAAGCAGCGCGTAATTCTCTCGCAACATCTAAGGCACAATCAAGCGGTAACAAAGCCATTACATCATCACCACCTGCATAAACGAGTTTACCTGCATAGCGCTCTTCAACGATGTGCCGCACCAATTTGAGGGAAAAATCGCCCAAAGCTTTGCTAATAAAGCCATGAATCGCAGGAGACATCAAACGCGGATTGCTAAGAATTGGCTCCCAACTCTCTTTATAAGTGGGATCTGTCTCTAATTTTTTCTGAGTATCAGGATGTAATAACTTGCGATATTCAGGCATTTTTTCTCCCGAAATCCAAGATCCCATATTGTCACCATCCATCATCAACACCGCAAAATATTTGCGTGGTTTAGAGATTTTATAATCATCTGAACAAGCTACAGCAAGAAATCGATTTAACGCCTTTCTAGCTCTTTCGATACTGTCTTTTTGTTGAAGAGACTCTGATTTTTTAGCTTCTTCTAGATAGGTTTCTTCAAATAATAAGCGTCCATCAAGCTTGAGAAAGCTTAGAAGCAGAGAGTCATTTGGACTAACAAGGGCAAACAAATAAGGACTAACATCAGGTAAAACTCTATTCCCTTTAATCATCGGTGAGCCTAAAACTGCATTTTTCCAATTTCGTAGTGCTTGACGAAGATCGTTTGCTTTATCTCCTGTTGCTTGTTGAATTACTGCCAATTTAAAACTTGCAACCGTAATGTTACTAGTTGAAGGGAATTTAAGTTGATAGGGAAGATCTTTAAAAGATTCTTCATCGTTATCTTCATCAATTGGGTCAAATGTCGGTGGTATGTTCAGATGAGCTTGTAAATACGATCGCCAAGCACAACGTTTAGTAAGCTCGATCGCATCTAATCTTTCTTGCCCTGATTCTTGAATCTCAAAGCGTCCTTTATTTTGTAACTTCCTTGAAAGATCGCGCCAAAATCTAATAATATCTTGTCTTCCTTTACGATCAAAATCACCTTCAGGGGTAATCAGTTGATCGATACCATCATACAAAGCTGCCCGATCACCACCTAATGTCGATTTATCTCCGTGCTCAGGAACTTGAGCGAAATTACGCAAGGCTTTACGGCTACCTAAAGCTTTTTCCGTAATGAAATAGAGATCGCTGTAAATCGCGCCAATATTAGGATGATATTGACCGCCGCCATCCTTGTCATGTTTGGCATAGACCTTGAGTATTCTTTCGGTTTCAGTTAAGCGATCGCCTAAAAATGGCTTATGAGGATCGAGAAATTTATAATCAATATCCTGAATCAAATGCCCTTCAGGTCGCCAAGGATAAACTTGCCAATAAGTTTCA
Source organism: Pseudanabaenales cyanobacterium (assembly GCA_038225745.1). GTDB lineage: Bacteria > Cyanobacteriota > Cyanobacteriia > Pseudanabaenales > Pseudanabaenaceae > Pseudanabaena. The sequence continues at coordinate 4,811 of JBBRQX010000216.1, forward strand.
AAAATATTTTCAACTTGCCGATCCCATGTTTTTGTCCATTTCGGCTTTTGATTTTCAGGAAATAGACTTTCTAAATCTCCGCGCACAGCATGGGAAATTTCTAGCCAAGCACTCTGGACTGCTGCTGCTGCTGCTTTTGCTAATTCCTTACCTTGACTTTTAGGCACGATCGCTAAAAAACGATTAGGCAAACTAGGCAAAATCAAGTCTTCGAGCTTAATCTCTCCATTAAATACGCCCTTACTCTGAAGCCAGCGATCGCACAGTGGCTGTCCAATCAAGTTCGGGAAAATCACGGCATCAGGCCCGATCGCTTCGGCAATAACTTGAATTGCTTGCCAATTGAGATAGGAAAGCAAATAACTACCAGCCCAAAGGTCTTGAGTCCGCCGCGCTGCACTGATAAAGGCTTGTACGGGACCAATCGTAAATAGCAAAAATGCAGGATCGGGATCGCCTTTGCTATCGGCAGTAGCAGCGATCGCGCTTGTAAGCGACTGATGCGCCCAAATCGAATGATCGGGAATACGGGTATCCGCAGGTAACAAATCCCATAAAGAGCCTAACTGATTACCTTCAGATGCTTGAATTTCGCTTGACCAATTACGCCATAACCATAAAAATAGCTTTTGTTGATCAGCTTTGACTGATTCAG
>JBBRQX010000217.1:0-5446 GCA_038225745.1 Pseudanabaenales cyanobacterium
AGCTCAAAGTAATTGGCACACAAGTAAAAACATTTGCTTCTCCTTTTGCATTTCTTCTCTCAATAAAAGGAAAACGTTTAGGACTTTGCATTTTGTAATAGACTCATCAATTTTTGAGCGGCATCATTATGGTCATAGGGCGACCAAAGGCGATAAGTGGTGACATTATCTAATGCTTGTAAACTTTCTGCTCTAGCTAATTCAGTCATCAAAAACTGCACCATCTCGAATTTTTCGATGCGCGACAACTCTTTCACACGGGCTAGTAGCTCAATGTTAGGCATAGTGCATCACTGTTTTTATTTTGTTATCTTACAGTAAAATTGGAAGACATGGATGACCAACTCCAACAGAAAAATAAGCAAATAAAGAACACAATGGTCGCTATTGAAAAGTCTGAAATTTTAGAACCAATCAAGCAAATGCCTAATCGCGATCGCCTAGAAATAATCGAGTTTGCTTTGACGTTATTGCGTGAAAACATAAATAGGACAGAAAAGCTCAGTCTAAGGGATGCTGCGGAAGTAATGCGTCCTTTCTATTCAGAAGGTAGCAGCTTAAATCAATTTGTGGATACTGATACTGAAGATTTTTATGAGCATCAAGAGTATGCTTAGAGGGCAAATCTGGTTATACAAAGCAACAAATTAGCCAAGCGATCGCTATAGTTTTGAACATCAATTGGGCAAGGTTGGCTTCACTGATGATGCGATCGCTTTAATTTTAACGAGAATGCTTGGTCTCGCCCGTGACTTGTATGAAACTTTTGATTTGTCGTTGAATTTTGAAAAAGTGTTTGCATCCGATCTATCTATGAGTCTTGCTCGTGCGCTTGATTTCGATAGCGCGACAGAGCTTGGCTTAACTATCCAACTTTGTAATAGTCTAGAAAAAACACTTGCACTCATTAATTTTGATAAAAGATATATTAATTTCGCAACCCTAAATACTAGGCTAGAATCCCTAAATGCTCAGACACCGAGTTACGAGCAACCATTTGAAGTACGAGAAGAGTTTCGTAATGAAATAAGTCGAACATGGCTACAAACATTATATCTCCCTGCGGAGTTAAACGAAATTTCACAGCAGGAAATAGAATCCTTAGAAAACTATCTCTATGCCAATCTGTTGATGGTTCAGTGCAGAGAAAATGCGATCGCATTTTCTCTAGAAATCTGGGAAGAGATAGAATCACGAATACTAAGAACAACTAGATCTTAGCCTATTGTAAGTAACGTCAGTTCGGGTTAAGCCCCACAGGAGGTAAAGCCCACTCCAAATGAAGACTGGGGTTTTTAGGTTGGTAGCAATAAGTCCATAAATAATGCTAATAAGCGCGTCAAACGATTTTTCATATTGCGCTTAGGCTTGGCACAAAACTCAATACCAAAATTCTGACTGCTGATTTGCGATCGCAGATTGTCCTTTGTAAAGTCGCTCTTCAGAAAAGTTTTGCCAACTAACACCTGCAAAGAAATAGTTGCGATCGCCACTTTTGTGGCTGACAGAGGCGACTAGCTTTCAATAGATTCAGATAAACCCATTGCTAAGATTTGTGGAGTCAGAACGCGATCGCCACAAACTTATTTCTTTAGAGGGACGATTTTTGTTAAGCTAGGAAGAGTGTTTGAAGGCAATTGACAATAAATCTTCCAAACTAAAAACCACTCACCCAATCTTTTGTCTCGGAGATAACCACACTATGGCTCGGATGTACTACGACACGGACGCAAATCTTGAATTTTTAGCTGGTAAGACAGTCGCGATTATTGGCTACGGTTCTCAGGGTCACGCCCATGCCCTTAACCTTAAAGAAAGCGGCGTGGATGTCATCGTGGGGTTATATCAAGGCAGTCCCTCATGGAAAAAAGCTGAATCTGAAGGTCTCACAGTTAAGACTGTAGCCGACGCATCGGCTGTTGCTGACTTGATCATGATTTTACTACCTGATGAAACTCAAAAAGCAATTTATACTACCGAAATTGCCCCAAATTTAAGCGCTGGCAATACTCTCGCTTTTGCTCACGGCTTTAATATCCACTTCGGACAAGTCGTACCTCCTGCGGATGTCGATGTGATCATGGTCGCTCCTAAAGGACCTGGACACTTGGTACGTCGCACCTACACCCAAGGTCAAGGCGTTCCTGCATTGTTTGCAGTTTATCAAGATGCAACTGGACATGCCCGCGATCGCGCAATGGCATATGCCAAGGGTATCGGCGGCACAAGAGGCGGTGTTCTCGAAACTACTTTCCGTGAAGAAACCGAAACCGACTTGTTCGGTGAACAAGCTGTACTTTGCGGCGGTCTTTGCGCTCTCGTCAAGGCTGGCTTTGAAACTCTGGTAGAAGCTGGCTATCAGCCCGAACTTGCCTACTTTGAATGTATGCATGAAGTGAAACTGATCGTGGACTTGATGGTTGAAGGCGGCATGTCAAATATGCGTCACAGCATCTCTAACACGGCTGAGTATGGCGATTACACGCGCGGTCCTCGCGTAGTAAATGAGCAAACTAAGATTGAAATGAAGAAAATCCTTTCGGAAATTCAATCTGGTCAATTTGCCCGTGAGTTTGTGCTTGAAAATCAAGCTGGCAAACCTGGTTTCACCGCAATGCGCCGTCAAGAAGCCGAGCATCAGATCGAGTCTGTTGGTAAGGATCTCCGCGCTATGTTTAGCTGGTTGAAAAAAGTCTAATCTTATCTAATTAGAAACAAAAAAGCGGCGCTCAGCGCCGCTTTTTTTGTAGGCTTAATAACCATTTTCTTTCAGGAAAGCTAAAAAATCTTAGAATTGCGATCGCCTTTCACAAAGCTAAAACCACACAGATCGCGCACCAATCTAACTACAGGAGCGATTGTCTCAGATTCACCAACAAGCGATCGCGAATCGCCTCTTACAAACTATAGCGATCGCATCTCGACAACCAATCACGCGGCGCTAGCCATAAGTCTTATTGCGGGTCTATCGGCACGAGTTGGCAAACGAAAGCAACTTATTGGCAAGGTAATTACTGTGGCTGTATTGCCGAGCATATCAAAAAATTCAACACTATAGCCTGTTTCTAGTCCAGTGACATTATGTTGTTCCACAACTGTTCCAATATCTCCAGCATAGACACCTTCTTCAGCGAGATTGGTTAATAGAATTACATCTGAATAAAGGGGAAATCGCATTGCACACTCCAAAATCGTTAATCAGGAACTAATGTAATCAAGCGTGGGAAATCTGTGCCTATGTCTATTTGCCAAACAGTTTTGACAAGCAAATAGCGGTTGATAGGAGTTAAAAGATTTGCACTAATTTCATACTTTATGCCATACGCTGTTTCTTTAACTACATTAACATCTAAATTGAGATGATACTTCCGTATATCAGCTTCTAACTGCTGCCAGTTTTCTGGTGAATATCCAAAATAAACTAACAATTTTGCTTTTGTGCTGCCGCGCTTATGCTCGATGTTCAGTAAATAATCGGTTAGCTTTGATGATTCTATGACTGCCTGATTGCTATTTGGTATTTTCACTGAATTGGTTGGCGCTCATTCATACAATCAAAATTACCACGAATTTTAATTTTATCTTGAGCCAGTCAATCAAAAAGCGATCGCATTTCTCCACATCCACAGCCCGATCGCATTTCACATCAACAAAACTGCGATCGCGTATCGCCTACAACAAACTTGAAAAGATAATCATTTGCTCTCAAATAATTTATAGATACGGTAGAATATAACAAATATGTTACTATTCCTATATGTCGTGGAACATTGAGTACGCTTACCGTGATGTTGAGAAGTTCATTCTCGACTTACCGCCCAGTTTGTCTGCGAAATACTTCCGTCTTACTGATTTGATGCTGGAATTTGGTTCCAATCTTGGAATGCCACATTCACGAGCTATGTCCGATGGTTTATTTGAGCTTCGGGTTAAAGGTAAGGAAGGTATTGCTAGGATATTTTACTGTACGGTTGTCGATAAGCGAATCGTAATGCTTCATGGCTTTATAAAAAAGTCGCAAAAGACTCCTACCAAAGAGTTGAAAGTTGCCCGATCTCGTCTATTGGAGGTTAAAAACAATGAATCACGCTGAACTAAAGGCTAAGGCTCTATCTAATCCTGAGACTCTTGCGGCTTATGAAAGCATGGATGTTGAGTTTTCGCTATTGCGGCAAATGTTGGCTGCTCGTGAGAAGGCGGGTTTGTCGCAGGCTCAGGTGGCTAGTCGGATGGGAACTAAGGCTACGGCTATTACTCGATTGGAGTCATCTCTGAGTAGTGGTAAGCATTCGCCTTCTCTAATAACTTTACGGCGTTATGCTCAGGCTGTTGGGTGTGAGTTAGAGGTGAAGTTAGTCAAGTCTAAAAATCTTTGAGCGTAATTGTTTTGGGTGCGATCGCGAATCGCCTCTTACAAACTTGAGAAGATGATTGTTGAGGCGATCGCAATCTAAAACACATAACATCACTCGCAAATATTTGTTGTTGAGTGAAATAGCGATCTCCCCTTACAAACTTGAGAAGATAAGTTTTGATGCGGTCATTGTTGCCTTGCGATATAAATCTAGATTGATATTGATATAATAAAAATTCAGTAAAAGAAAGATTTTCAATAATGGATCCCAAGAAATTATTTATAGATAATAGGTTGAAAGGGAATTGCTCATATTGTGGGGCTAACGCCAATTCGCGAGATCATATTCCTTCTCGTGTACTTCTTGATGAACCATATCCAGAGAACTTGCCAATTGCTGAATCTTGCGATAAATGTAATACTGGTTTTTCTGTTGACGAAGAGTACCTAGCTTGTTTAATTGAGTGTATTGTTCAAGGAACTACTCAGCCAAACAATAAATTTAGGGCAAAAGTTGCGAAAACACTTAAAGCAAGACCATCTATCGCTACTCGAATTGAGAGTGGTAAAGTTTTGGATCAAAATCAAAATCCAATTTGGGGTGTTGAGTTCGATAGAGTAAGATCTGTCGTCTTAAAACTTGCGCGTGGTCATATGTCTTATGAACTTGGAATTCAGCATATAGAAGAACCGATAATAGTCGATATTTCTTCAGTTTCTTTAATGACAGAAGAAAATTTAGAAGCTTTTTATTCTCTTAGCGAATATGATGATATTCTATTCCCAGAAGTTGGGAGTCGTGCCTTTGTTAATTTGTTGGGGGAGAAACCAAATACATATGGTAAGTGGTGTGTAGTTCAAGATGGAAGATATATGTATGCTGTTGGGCAGTCTTCGTCTTATGGTGACTGGGCTCAATTCATACTGAGTGATTATCTTACATGTAGGGTTGTCTGGTAGTTATTTTTTTATTATGTCTACCAGACACTAAATCACCTGTATGCTCATCAATTACCAATGGTGATCAATCGCTACCCTCTAATATTCTTCCATTAAAATATAGGCTAAAATACCATCACAATTTAAAATCAA
>JBBRQX010000218.1:0-5428 GCA_038225745.1 Pseudanabaenales cyanobacterium
AAGTTTGATTATCTTCGGCAGTGGTAAATAATTCCATTTTGCGACAGGGAATCGTCGTATTTCTAGGAATTAAACGTTTGACCACACCGCCCGAAGTTTCCACACCCAAAGACAATGGTGTGACATCAAGTAATAAAATATCCTTAATTTCACCCGACAAAATTGCCGCTTGGACAACTGCACCGATCGCCACAACTTCATCAGGATTAACGCTTTGGCTCGGAGGCTTACCGATCGCCCTTTCTACCATTTCTTGCACGGCAGGAATGCGCGTTGATCCGCCAACTAAAACCACTTCATCGATTTGGCGCGGACTAATTTGGGCATCACGCAACACGCGATCGAGCGGAATCTGCAAACGCTCTAATAGATCGGCACTCAATCGCTCAAACTGCGATCGCTTTAAACTGGTCTCTAAATGTAACGGGCCATCAGCCGTCGCCGTGATAAATGGCAAATTAATCTCGGTCACGCCCACCGTCGAAAGCTCAATCTTCGCTTTTTCGGAAGCTTCAGTCAGACGTTGTAAAGCTTGTCGCTCTTTGCGAAGATCCACGCCATCGGATTTAAGAAATTCTTCGGCTAAGTAATTCACAATTTGGCGATCGAAATCATCGCCGCCCAACTGCGTATCGCCTGTGGTTGCCTTGACCTCAAATAAGCCATCACTTACCTCTAGCACCGACACATCAAACGTGCCACCGCCAAGATCGAACACTAAAATTTTCTTATTGGCTTTCTTATCTAAGCCATAAGCTAACGAAGCCGCCGTCGGCTCATTTAAAATTCGCTTAACTTCGATTCCTGCAATCCGCCCCGCATCCTTAGTTGCTTGTCTTTGCGAATCATTAAAATAAGCAGGAACCGTAATTACTGCACCCGTCACAGGTTCACCAAGATAGCGACTCGCTTCATCTACCAGTTTGCGAATCACCATTGCCGAAATTTCTTCAGGCGCAAAATCCTTTTCTAGTCTTGGGCTACGCAGCTTGATATTTCCTAAATCATCACGACGAATAGTATAAGGAACTCGTTTTGTTTCAGTCGAGAGTTCACTATGCTTGCGTCCAATAAAGCGTTTGACGGAATAAAAGGTATTGTCAGGATTTAGCACCGCTTGCCGACGCGCCATTTGCCCAACAAGACGTTCGCCATCTTTAGTAAAGCTAACAACTGAGGGAGTGGTGCGGCTACCTTCTGAGTTTGCAATCACTATGGGCTTGCCACCTTCCATAACGGCTACCACAGAGTTTGTCGTACCCAAGTCAATACCTACAATTTTGCCCATGCTTGACGTATAAACCTCTTCACTTCCCAAAACTGTTTGCGAAACAGCTTAACAATTTTTGATTTTGCTTTACTTTATCAATATCGTAGCCTTAAATACCACGCTATAGACAAAGTGGGTTACCCCTTTGTCTATGTAGATCAGTTAATTTAGCCCAAAACTTTGTTTTTCCAAGCGGCGATCGCATCAATTAGCTCTTTGCGAGTATTGGCAAGTAATAGGTATCGATAGACAAACCATGCTGAATAACCAAAGCCGACCAATTCAAAGACGCTAGGCAATAGAGGTAGTTTATTTAAGAAACCTAAAAGTGCTGATGTAGCAATCAATAGGGGAATGGCGGCGCTGACAATGATGGCGAGGGTAAGGTTGTCTTTTTTTCCTTCACCAAAATATTCCTCCCAAAGTTGCGTTACTTGTTCCCAAATATCACTGCTTACCGTGTTTTTTGATGCGGGAGGGTTAACTGTTATTGTTTGTGCTGCTGGGGCGATGGGGACTGCGATCTCGTTTTTTGCTACGCTAGCGACTTCTACAGTCTCAGCTACATTTTCGGCGATCGCTTCGACAGTAGTTTTTTGAGGTTCCATGTTTTATCTGTTTTGGGGATTTAGTCAATATTTGTGAAAATTTTAACAATGTTTGGATCGACTTGTTACGGCAATTAAAAAAAAGCTTAAAGCCCAGATACCTGTAGCGCACGCGCAGCGTGCGCTACAGGTATCTGGGCTTTGTTAAGTAAGTAAGTAGACTTAATCACCAATACAAAAAAGAGACAAGGCAATTCATCCCTTGTCTCTTCGGGTGACATCAAAAAAGATGATTGATTACACTTTTTTGAAGGAACGTTCAAACTGACTGCGATCTTCAAATATATCAAATAGAGTCTTCATTGAAGTAACCTCTAGCAGAAAGTCAATATATTCACTGATTGAGCAGATCGCAAACTTACAGCCGATCGCCTTAGCACTTCTTAAAGCAAAAATCAAAGCTCCCAAACCTGAGCTATCCATTTGTTTTAAATGTTTTAGGTCAATAAGTAGAACATCAGGTTCACGATCTAAAGCATGACTTGCTTGCTGTCGAAAATAGTTCGTGCTATTGGCATCAAGATGACCAGTCGGTTGCATCACTTCTATACGCATTATTTTTCTCCCGTTTCCCCACTTGCGAGGCTCTAGAAATATCTAAATTTATTAAGGTGTTAATTGAAATGTCTGGATAAATGCCTCGAAGAAAATATTCAATTAGAAAAATGTTGTCTATTATTTAGACGATCAATTCATTTAAATAAAGCTTTTAAATTCCGTAACTATAATTTTTTCTTGTGAATACATCGTACTTCTTAGTTTCAATATCTATTTATCCAAAAGTTATAAGAAAGTTATCTTTGAAGTTATTGATTAAGTCGGCGGGTGTAATAAAAACTAAAACCCAAAAATCTATGACGCACGCTGCGCGTGCGTCATAGATTTTTGGACTTTTAGACTTACCTATTTTCGAGACACAGAGCGGTGATCGCGCAAATACCATCGCCACGGAATATCTACTCCTTGCGTAATCCCAATTCTCGTAGTTTGGCAAATTGACTCAGCGAAATCAGCCGATCGCGCTTCTAGCCATAGATCAAAATCTGGATGCAAGCTTACGCCATCAAGTTGGCGATCAATTTTTAATAAGCGGCAAAGCTTACCGGGCCCCGCCCCTACTCGATCAGGTTTGTCTTTGGGATTGCTCCAACTTGGCAGGCGATCGCATTCGATCGCCCGAATTAATACCGCACTACAAAAATCTTCGCGATCGGTGACGATGTTAACGCAGTGATAAATCCCATAAATCAAATAAACATAAGCCGTACAAGGTTCCCCGAAAATTGCCCCATTGCGCTCAGTCTTGCGTCGATAGCCATGACAAGCAGGATCGTTTGCGTCATAAGCTTCAGTTTCCACAATCACGCCCCGATATTCGATGCCATCAATACGTCTAACCAAAGTACACCCCAATAAATCAGGGGCAACTTCTGCGGCAGTGCGTTCAAAAAAAGATTTTTCTAGATAATTAGCATCAGGTGAGCCTTGCTCGCCTGATGCTATATAGGACAATTTACCCAACTGCTGACTCCATCAAGCCAAAATTCTTTTTTCCAGATCGGGGCATCAGTTTTTAAGCTATTGATCGCATGGCGACAAGCTTCAAACGCTTCGGCCCGATGTGGCGAACCAACCGCGATTAAAACGCTGATTTCGCCAATTTTGAGTTTGCCAAGGCGATGATGAATGACTACTTCGGTATTATCTGGAAATTTGTCATGGCAGCGATCGCTAATCTCTTGAAAAACTTGCAAAGCCATTAGCTCATAGGCTTGATAGTCCAAATAATCGACTGCTCGCCCCCCAGTCTGATTGCGTACCATCCCACTCATAAGCACCACTGCCCCATTGCCAGCATTATCGGCGATCGCATAGGCAGCCGCGATATCCAAAACATCATTAGTTAGTCGAAAATTATTAGTCATAGCTCCTACAGTCAATAAAGGCAGCACTTTATGCTGCTTTTATTGGCTGCCTTTATTGATTAATCTTCGTGTTCTTCAAACTGATCGACCAATTGTTTATTAGGTGGTCCAAACGCCACATAAATTGCATAAGCCGTTAAGCAGACTATACATACGGCAACAGTCACCGCGATCGAAGTTGCATTTTCCATGAATTGAACCAATGATTTGAGTTATTCTTAATAGCAATTATACTATTTTGTAACAATTCTTTTAAGAAGATAAAATTATGTCACCACGTACTTGGCTTGGCGATATTCTCAAACCCCTGAATTCAGAATACGGTAAGGTTTCTCGCGGTTGGGGAACCACGCCAATTATGGCAGTGTTCATGGGTTTATTTCTGGTATTTCTGGTAATTATCCTCCAGTTGTACAACTCATCCTTGCTACTTGATGGTGTCAACCTCAATTGGGGCGGCTAGTTTTTAGCTACTCTAAGCAAATATCAAAGGCACGCAGAGCGTGCCTTTGATGTATTAAACCAATAGTTTCTCTGTCTACAAATTAAGGTTACTCTTTATGAATATTTTTGGTATTGGCTTGCCTGAAATGATCCTGATTATGCTCGTGGCACTCTTAATTTTTGGCCCCAAGAAGTTGCCAGAAATCGGGCGCAGTATGGGTAAAGCGATTAAAGGTTTTCAAGATGCCTCCCGCGAATTTGAATCAGAGTTTAAGCGCGAAGCCGATCGCCTAGAGCAAACTCAAGTAACCTCAACTAAAACTTCTGAGGAAGTTGAAGCGTCTGCGGTTGCTGCACCGATCGCTGAAGTCCCATCAGAAATCAAGGAAGTCGTGACTACTGCGGATGTTTGAGACTCAATCTATTTCCCTAATTGTGGGGCTTGGCAACCCTGGTACAGAATATGAGCGCACTCGTCATAATATTGGTTTTATGGCGATTGATCGCTTAGCCACATCTTGGAGTATCTCCCTTGGTAAAGAAAAGCGATTTTATGGCATTTTTGGTGAAGGCAGGCGATCGAGTCGATTAGCCAGTAGCGGCAAGATTCGTTTGCTCAAGCCGACTACCTACATGAATGTTTCAGGTCAGTCTGTGCGAGCCTGCGCTGATTGGTTTAAAGGAAATCCCGAAAATATTTTAGTCATCTATGACGATATGGATTTGCCCCTTGGTAAATTGCGATTGCGACCTTCAGGCTCCGCAGGTGGACACAATGGCATGAAATCCATAATTTCGCACCTCGGTACACAAAACTTTCCGCGTCTTCGTCTTGGCATTGGGCGCGGCGGTAAAGCTGACAGTGCGGATAGTAATGGGGCGATCGCCTCTAAAGCGAATCAAAATGTCACTAACCACGTTTTAGGTGGATTTTCGGCTACAGAAAATAAAGTCTTGCCTGAAATTCTTAATCTCGCCGAATCTACGGTGACAAGCATCTTAGCGGATGGTTTAGAAAAGGCAATGAGCTTACACAATAGTCGTAGTATTGATTTCTAATACAGTTGATTTTCAATCGTAGTGAGAGGAGAACGTCTATGAAAGCTATGATTTTGGCTGCGGGTAAAGGTACTAGAATTCGCCCGATCACGAATGTTATGCCTTAGCCCATGATCCCGATC
>JBBRQX010000219.1:0-5400 GCA_038225745.1 Pseudanabaenales cyanobacterium
GTCACGACCGCCGCCGCCAGAAGGACGACCACCGCCGCCGCCGCCGCCTTTGTAGCCACCACGACCGCCGCCGCCGCCCCCAAACGAATCAGAGCTTTCGCGGGGCTTAGCCTTATTCACCTTGAGATTGCGACCCATCCATTCGGCTTCGTCTAGTGCTTCGATTGCGGCATTTTCTTCTTTTTCATCAGCCATTTCAACGAAAGCGAAACCGCGTGGGCGACCTGACTCACGATCAATGGGCAGATGAACACGAGTTATTTTGCCATATTCTGCAAATACAGCTTTCAAATCATCTTCTGCAACATCATAAGAGAGGTTACCAACATAAATAGACATAATACTTGCTTCAACAATCAGATATGTGTAGAGATAGAGATTTCGGAAAGAAGCCTGTCATGATGAAACAGAAGACGACTGTCAATACTGAAAACAAACATGCGATCTAGAAATACTCATCCTCACATATTCTAGCGTAGTCATCTTCAATTATTTGCTTATCTTGAAAATATTTAAGCCAGTGCAGCCAAAACTTGCGATCAATGGTGAAAATTTACTTAGTTAGGGTGAGTTTCGCAGATGACTCTGCGGCCTCAACCGTAGAAACCGAGGAATTTTTGGTTACCGCATTAACAATCAGCGCGTCGATCGCATATTTACCGCCACCATAAACTACAAAAAATGCAAAGGAGGCAGCATAGATAGAAGATAATTCAATCGAAGGGATTGAAAAGCCACCAACCAAAATATGGTGATAATTTGCAACCAGCATCGTCGAAAACAGTCCTAGGGCTGCGGGTCTAGTTAAAAATCCTAGAATTAACAGAGGCGAGGCAACTACTTCAGTAAGCGCCGCGCAGTAAGCAAAGAAAATAGGGAAAGGTAAGCCGATCACTTCAACATAGGCCTCAGCAAAACCAGGGATATCCGCTAATTTATCAAGCCCGTTATGGATCATCATCGTTCCAAGAATAACTCTGAGCAAAAGAAGAGATGCTTGGGTTAGCGAAGATGGAATAGAATCTGAGCCAAGGACTGTGCGGACGATTGATAATGGGGTGGAAGTTGTATTATTCATTTAAGTGCATTGGTTAAATAGTTGGTTAACAAAACTTAAAAAATCGCAATGATTCATAGCCTATATACATTAACCTTAACATAGGTCTTTTGTAATATTCGTAATCAAAAAATTAGAAAGTATTACCTTGTATAGAGTCTTGCGACTTTTGGTCTAGATCGCGTAGGAAAGGCTTTGGCAGGTATTTGATATTTTTGTTGTGCTACGATCGCAAACTAAGCAACCTTTAGGGATTGCATACAATATTAAAATTCTAAATTTTTAGAGTAAAGCTTATGTCTGCCCTGCCCGCGATCGCTGTTCTGGCGATTTTAATTTTGGTTCACGAACTTGGTCACTTTATGGCTGCTCGTATACAGGGCATTCACGTCAATCGATTTTCGATTGGGTTTGGTCCTGTGTTGTGGAAATATCAGGGCAAGGAGACAGAATACGCATTGCGAGCGATCCCACTCGGCGGCTACGTCGGCTTCCCTGATGATGATGAAGAGAGCGATATCCCTGCTAACGATCCAAATTTAATGAAAAATCGTCCGATTATAGATCGGGCGATCGTAATCAGTGCAGGTGTAATCGCCAATTTTATATTTGCTTACTTGGTCTTATTAGTAATGACTTTGAGTGTCGGCATCGGTACGGTCGATCAAGCAGGCGTAAAAATCACGACAATACTTAATCAAAATTCTCCTGCTGCGGTAGCAGGTTTGCAAGCTGGCGATATTATTTTGTCTGCTAACGGTATTAAATTTGATACTGGGCTGACGACACTTGATCGCTTCCAAACTTTGATTTCTAAAAATCCCAATCAATCAGTCGATCTAGTCATTGATCGCAATGGGCGATCGCTTCAATTACCAATTTTGCCTGATGGCGAATCTGGGAAAGGCAGAATTGGCGTAAGACTAGATTTCACAGGCAAGCCTCACCGCCGTGCTGTGCATAACCTAGCCGAAGCTTTTGATAGCGCCACTCAAAGTTTTGAGCGCTTAGTGGTGATGACCGCCCAAGGTTTAAAACAACTTGTTACTAATTTTAAAAATACGGCGGGTCAACTATCTGGCCCTGTAGCGATCGTGGCGATGGGTTCAGAATTAGTTAAGACCGATGCCGCCGCGCTATTTGACTTTACGGCGATTATTAGCATTAATTTAGCGATCGTGAATATTTTGCCTTTGCCTGCCCTTGATGGCGGTCAATTGGTATTTTTAGCGATCGAGGCTTTGCGCGGTGGCAAACCTTTACCTGAAGATTTACAAAATAATGTCATGCAGGGTGGTTTGGTAATTCTGCTCGGCTTAGGTGTAGTGATGATATTCAAAGATTCATTTAACCTACTTCAGCAGAGTGGGTTGAGTCCTCTTTAAAACCTCAAAAAAGAAAGGGCGCTTTGCGCCCTTTCTTTTTTGAGAGTCAATGCAAAAGTTTTTTGTCAAAATCAAGCATAATAGACTAAGAAATAATAAGTTTTTCGATCAACTCGATACATCACCCATGTCTCTTCCCATCCGTAACGTCGCCATCATCGCCCACGTCGATCACGGCAAAACCACTTTAGTTGACGCACTCCTCAGGCAGTCTGGCGCTTTTCGTGAAGGCGAAGCCCTCGTCGAATGCGTGATGGACTCCAACGACCTAGAGCGTGAGCGCGGTATTACCATCCTTTCAAAAAATACTGCGGTCAAATACAAAGATACGCTGATCAACATTGTTGATACCCCCGGACACGCCGACTTTGGTGGCGAAGTTGAGCGCGTACTTGGCATGGTCGAAGGATGTTTGCTCATCGTTGATGCCAACGAAGGCCCTATGCCCCAAACTCGCTTTGTGTTAAAAAAAGCGCTAGAAAAAGGCTTGCGTCCGATGGTCGTAATCAATAAAATTGACCGCGAATTTGCCGATCCCCACATTGCTGTTAGTAAAGTTCTCGATCTTTTCCTTGAACTTGGCGCAGATGACGATCAGTGTGATTTCCCATATCTATTTGCTTCAGGCATGGGTGGTTTTGCGAAAGACAAGCTCGAAGACCCAAGCGTAGACATGAAACCTTTGTTTGAGGCGGTACTGCATCATGTTTCCCCACCCATTGGCGATCCTGAAAAGCCTTTGCAATTGCAAGTTACTACCCTTGACTATTCCGATTATTTGGGTCGGATCGTAATTGGTAAAATTCACAACGGCACGATTACTTCTGGACAACAAGCGGCGTTGATTTCTGAAGATGGCACGATTACTAAAGGCAAAATCACTAAGCTTTTAGGTTTTGATGGTCTTAAGCGTGTTGAACTACAATCTTCTTCCGCAGGAAATATCGTTGCTGTTTCAGGCTTTGCAACTGCCAACATTGGCGAAACCATTACCTGCCCCAATGAGCCTTCGGCTTTGCCAATGATCAAGGTCGACGAACCAACCTTGCAGATGACTTTCTGCGTCAACGATTCGCCCTTTGTTGGTCAAGAAGGCAAGTTAGTTACTACTCGCCAAGTACGCGATCGCCTAATGCGCGAACTCGAAACTAATGTAGCGCTGCGTGTTAAAGAAAACCCTGAATTCCCCGATCGCTTTGCCGTAGCAGGTCGTGGTGAATTGCACTTGGGTATCTTGATCGAAACTATGCGCCGCGAAGGTTATGAGTTCCAAGTTACGCAGCCACAAGTTATTTACCGCGAACTCAATGGTAAACAGTGCGAACCATACGAATGTCTCGTCCTTGATGTCCCTGAAGAATCTGTCGGCGGCTGTATCGAACGACTCGGTCAACGTCGTGCGGAAATGGTCGATATGCAAATGTCGAGCAGTGGGCGCTCTCAGTTAGAGTTCGTAGTTCCTGCACGCGGACTGATCGGCTTCCGTGGTGACTTCATGCGAGCAACTCGTGGCGCTGGCATCATGAACCACCGCTTCCTCGATTACCGTCCTTCGGCTGGCGAAATTAGCGCTCGTCGTAATGGCGTGTTGATCTCTTTTGAAGAAGGTACAGCAACTGAGTTCTCCTTGAAGAATGCTGAAGATCGCGGCGTGTTCTTTATTAAACCAGGTACTAAGGTTTACAAGGGCATGATTATTGGCGAAAATAATCGTCCTCAAGATATGGACTTGAACGTATGTAAGAGCAAGCAGCTTACTAACATGCGGGCGGCTGGCGCTGATGACATCGTGCAGTTGCAAGCACCGATCGAAATGAGTCTTGAACGTGCGCTTGAATATATCGGACCTGATGAAATCCTTGAGGTCACTCCAGAATCAATTCGTTTACGCAAGCTGACTAAGAAATTTGCAAAGCACTAAGCTCTAGCAAGTTAGACAAAGTAAAAGGGGCGCAATGCGCCCCTTTTACTTTATGGATGGATATTTGCTAAACTATTTTTAAGGTTTTAAGGCTGTTTCTCAACCATTGGCTTATGCATCAAGTTGTCCTCGAATTGTCTGGAAGTCGTAAGGTACATGTTATTTCTGAACATGCGACTAAGGAGGAATCTTTGGATAAGTACATCAAGCTGGTAGAGGCAAATAATAATTCGCCAATTACGACTAAAGGCAAATACTCAATTCGCAAAAAAACAGAATAGTTGCAAATTCTGATCAAGACTTTATTTGCATCCTGTTAGCATTATTATCGGCTCCTTATAGTCAAATTTCACTTCATGCACTTATCCGAATGCTACCGACACTTAGGGGTTCCGCGTAATGCCACTTTAGAGGACATTAAGCTTGCTTATCGTCGTTTGGCGCGTAAGTATCACCCTGATGTTAATCAGAATGATCCTGCTGCGATCGATAAATTTCGGATAGTACAAGAGGCTTATGAGATGCTTAAGAATGCTGACAAAGAGGATTTGTCTAAGGAGCTATTTTCTAAAAATACGTCTGTAAATGTATCTGTAAATACCTCTGCGCGATCGCAGTCTGTACCTACTCCCCCAAAAACAACTACTCCAAATAAACCACCTCAGCCTCATACCAAAATCAAAATTGAGGTGAAGCAAGTTAATAATCGAGTCGATCCAATTAATAGCGATCCAGAGCTAAAGCTTAAATTGGATATGTTGCGGCGCGTGCAAGATTTGCTTAAACAAAAAAAATATATTGTAGCGATCGCTGTTGTCGAAGGGATGAGTGAGAGATTTCCTAGTTCTCCTGAAGTAATGCATTGGAAAGCTGTTACTTATCACCGTTACGCTAGTGAATTAATTTTGGTGGGTAAGCTGCGCGAAGCTGAAATTTATCTTAATAAGTCATTAAATACTGATCCGAAGAATCGTGAACTTGGGTTTGAGGTTAAGCGCGATTTAGAAAGAGTTCAAAATCTTAAAAAGGGATAATTA
>JBBRQX010000220.1:0-5389 GCA_038225745.1 Pseudanabaenales cyanobacterium
TGATGGCGCACCTGCGGCTACTAACTTATGCCGTAAGTGCCGAACATGCGATCGCACGGTTGCTTCTGACGGAAATTGATCGGATGACCAGAGGCGATCGAGAATTTCATCGGCACTAAGTAAATGCTGACTATCGTGAAGTAGAAGTTCTAACAACTCATATTCCTTATTGGTAAGCGTAAGCGATCGATTGTTATAAGAAACTTCGCAAGTGCTAGGATTGAGAAGTAAGTCACCCCAGACTAGCAAGGGAAAACAACTCGCATTACTCCGCCGCAACAAAGCCCGAATCCGCGCAATTAATTCTGGTACATCAAAAGGCTTGACCATACAATCATCAGCCCCTGCGTCCAATCCATTCACCTTAGCTATACTCGTATTTTGGGCAGTCAGTAAAAGAATCGGCGTAGTATAACCTTCAGTCCTAAAATGATGACATAAATCGATGCCATCAATGTCTAAGATGAGTAGGTCATACTCAAATGTCGAACCATAATTCCATCCCATTTCACGATCTTTGACCACATCAACTATGTAGTGATGTTCTGTTAACTGCTTAGTTAAGAGAGTAGTTAATACGTCATCGTCTTCTACAAGCAATATTTTCATACAGCAATTTTCATACCGATGACGTTAATTTGGGAAAATCCGTAAACGCCGATTTGGTTCAGCGCCGTAGCTTTCCGATCGCAGTTGGTAATGCTCGACTAACTCATGTTGCATACGGCGAATAATCGTTGAGCGTGGCAATAACTCCACAGGCTGACCTTTGGGAATGACAATCTGTTCCACCGCAAGACGGGTTTCTTCGAGGGCTTCGATTTCATCTTCAGAATCACCATAGGCGAACATATTTAAGTCGCTAATCGTATCGGTGGGACTTTCATCGATATGCAAAATTCGCCGTAGAGCGCGAGTGATTTGGGGAAGAGTGCTAGTTTTGATCGCGTGAATGGGAATTTGTCGCGCTTCGGCAACTTGACGCACTTTGGAGCTAGTCCGAATCTGCGATCGCAGAGCCAGCACGATATCCGCTTCATCAAGATCTTTAGTGATTTCAATTGGTAAATTGATCGATTGCATAACCTGTTCGGTTTGGTGGCGGCTGACTCCATAGAGATAGATACTCAGCGTGCCGAAACGCTCTCGCATAGCGGTATATGTTTCGAGATTGCCAAGTTCTTCTTCACTAGGTTCATCTAGTTCTGTGGGTTCTTCATTACTGATTTTGCTAGTGAGATCAACGACTTGAGATCTTGTTTGCACCAATGGATCGAGAGGGATTGGCTTGATTTTGCCAGTCGATCGCCAACCTTTGACCGCAGGATTTCGCACAACTTCAGGATTTTTGGGCTTCTCTTCGGAAGTAGTAACTTCGCCTATATCACTTACAGCACGGATCTGACGACCGGGGTCGCGATCGCGCAATAACATATCAATCGTCCCTGCGACATCATCATGCACTGCCCAACGATAGCTTTCCCACATTTCTACAGCAATGTCGAAAGTTGGCTGAGCCTTGCGCTCTAAGATGCTCTTTTGCGGTAGACCACGCCGCCGCATTTCTTCATCGCCGAGGGTGACGGATTGAATGCCGCCGATCAAGTCGGAGAGAGTGGGATTTTTGATTAAGTTCGCAAGTTGATTACCGTGAGCCGTACCGACTAACTGCACACCGCGTTCGGCGATCGTTCTTGCGGCTAGGGCTTCGAGTTCTGTGCCGATTTCATCGATCACAATTACTTCAGGCATATGGTTTTCCACCGCCTCAATCATCACTTGATGTTGCAATTCGGGGCGAGAGACTTGCATCCGCCTTGCACGTCCGATCGCAGGGTGAGGGATATCGCCATCGCCAGCAATCTCATTGGAAGAATCAATAATTACTACGCGCTTATTCAGGTCATCGGCAAGCACACGCGCTATTTCACGCAAAGCCGTAGTTTTACCCATCCCCGGCTTGCCCAATAGCAAAATCGATTTGCCTGTTTCTACTAAGTCGCGAATCATGGCGATCGTGCCATAGACAGCGCGACCGACCCGACAGGTTAGCCCGATGATTTCACCCTTGCGGTTACGAATGGCGCTGATACGATGCAAGGTGCGTTCGATGCCTGCGCGATTATCGCCGCCAAATTCACCAACTTGCTTTACGCATAGGGCAAGATCTTCTTTGGTAATCGGCTCATCGGTCAAATATTTGGTGCTGTCAAAATAACGCGCTTCTGGCAATCGGCCTAAATCCATCACAATTTCGACAAGTTGGTCTAACCCGCCGCCTAGTTCGACGCTGCTTTTGATGCGCGGTGGCAAAATTTCGAGAAGTTGATCGAGGTTGTCTGTAACTTGCTTGCGGATCGATTCCATTAGGCTTTTAAGGTTTTACGGTTAGGTTTTAATTTGTGAAACGAGTTGTCTGGCGATCGCCACAGCTTGCCGAAGCAGATCTGGACGATCTTCGAGGCGATCAGGGATTTCTTCTCCCAAACCTTCTAAGAAATCTATAACGATCTTACGGGCATAACTGCCATAGGCAACACCAGCCACAGGAATATCGGCTTTGCGAAGTTTGGGGACAGTACTCGCATTCGTTCCGCCAGCCAGTTGCACAAAGCCAAGTGGCAACTGAAAATTCAGCACCTTCTGACCTAGTTGCAAAGCTGCCCTAGTTGCGCCATCACCGATATCACCACTCATCGGTCTACCATCGGTTTGCCAAATCAGCGATCGCGGCTTTGGTTGCATACCATCTAGCAAAGAAACGAGATATTCACGCAAATCTTCGCAGTCTGGAAAACTGACGGCTACCAATTTGAGCTTGGGAATAATCGGACTTAGGCGTTGCCAAAATGCGGCAAATTCCTTAGTGCGATGGGGTTGTGTATGAATTTCGATCGCATTAACTGATTGATTCATTACTGCATCAAAAATATCTTCAGGGACATAGACCTGTTCGCGGGTATGAATTATTTGCATTGGACAGATAGGCAAGCAACGACCGCACCCATAACAAAGGTCTGGCATGATCCCATTGTAATCATTACTAAACTTGATTGCATCGGTGGGGCAAACTTTTTCGCAAGGTCTTGGGCAATCGCTAGGGCATAATTCAGGATCGAAGACTGCTTTCCGAAAATGTGGGTCTTCGCCATCATTAAAACTGACCATCACTAAAGGCGCGATCGCATTCTTATCTAGTTGCAACGCTGCCGAAATTCCTTCACGGGCGGCGGCGATCGTGGCAGGGTCGGGAGCCATATCGATACAATCTGCCCCCGCCAATGTATAAATTAGCGCCAGATTGCGGATTGCGGGTAAATGTTGGTAACTCGCACCACAAATGAGCTTAAACCACTGATGCGATCGCAAAGTTTCGAGTTCCATAATTCCAGAGCCTTGTTTGCTCTGAAAAGCCTCATGTCATATTGATGCTTTTTATTGTATTTGGTTGTGGTTGTAGTTGGTATGTCTACTCCCACATTTTTATGTGCGATACAATGGTCAGAAAGCGCTAATTCGTATTTCTCCAGCGAGTTTATTGGCTGGTGAGTTGTCTCCCAAGGTTAAGAATTTGGTGATGGAGTGGGCAAACCTACATCAATCGGAACTGTTAGGAAATTGGGAACTAGCAACTAAAAATAAGCCTTTAAAGATGATTCAACCTTTGGAGTAGTTATGTTACAAGATGTTTTAGCAGTGCAACCACTTACAGACTATAAGCTTCATTTACGGTTTGAAGATGGGATAGAGGGAATGGTCGATCTAGCTAAAATGATTGAGTTTATGGGTATTTTTGCTCCACTCAAGGATAGAACATTTTTTGAAAGTGTTTATGTAAATCCTGAGTTGGGAACTATTCAATGGTCTAATGATGCCGATCTAGATCCGGATGTACTTTATGCGGCGGTTTCTGGTCAAGCTATTCCAGATTTTGAAGAGGCATCGCAAATGAGATAAAAGGGGATGTGATATAGGTTGTATCGTCCTAGCTAGAAATGCAAGATTAGGAAAGGTTACGGTTCAAGATGCGATCGCTAAACGTCAGGTGCAGATCGATTTGCCAGATAGTGAATATGCGATCGCGACTTCTGCTCATCAGCAACAGAAGTTAATTGTCTGCTATGGAACTTTGATTAAAAAGAGCCGTTTACTAAAGCTTGAGAATCCTCACAATTTAGCGATCGTGAATTAATGGTGGTTTTTCGCGCCATTATTCCAGCCTTCGATGAAAAGCGCGATCGCAGTTATCATCATTAATCCCAATCCCGATCGCCACAATATTTCCCAAGCAGTATAATAAGTTCATTCAAATTCACAATTGCTTTAATGTCATGAAACTTTTAGATGAGCGAAAAGGTTCTAATTCTTGCATTTTGCAATG
Source organism: Pseudanabaenales cyanobacterium (assembly GCA_038225745.1). Taxonomy (GTDB): domain Bacteria; phylum Cyanobacteriota; class Cyanobacteriia; order Pseudanabaenales; family Pseudanabaenaceae; genus Pseudanabaena. The sequence goes on from JBBRQX010000220.1 coordinate 4,382, forward strand.
TGATGAGGTCTTGGAGATATTGCACCAACAGCGTGATGGGATTCGGGCGTTACATGTTGCATCGCTATATTTATTTGGGTCGGTAGCAAGAAATCAGGCTAAAGCAAGTAGTGATATCGACTTATTGGTTGAGTTTTCTATGCCTGTCGGTATGTTTGCTTTTGCGCGATTGCAAATTTATTTGGAAAAATTGTTGGGTTGTGCGATCGATTTGGGAACGGTTGACTCGTTGAAGCCCTATTTGCGCGATCGCGTGTTAGCTGAGGCAAAATGTGTCTTCTAGAAGTTTAAAGCAGAGGTTGCAGGATATTCTTGAACAAGCCGAAGAGATTTTGACCTTTGCCGACGGTTTGGATTTCGAGGCTTTTTGTGCTGACACAAAGACAGTCAAAGCAGTTCTCTACGATCTCGCAGTTATTGGCGAGGCTGCTCGAAGTTTACTTCCAGATATTCTCGATATCTATCCCGAACTGCCTTGGGAAGAAATGCGCTCTTTGAGAAATCTCGCGATTCATGAATATTTTCGGATTAGTGTTCCTGTCATTTGGCAAACGATCCGTGAGGATTTACCTATATTAATTGAGCAAATTCAAGGGCTTATTGATGAGAACATCTAGGAAAAACTAGAAGTACTTTTTAGTGCCATTATTCAAGCCTTCGATAAACAAGGCGATCGCACTTACCAACAGTAAACTTAAACCTCCGCGCCAGAAAATTTCCCAAATAATTGATAAGCAAGACAAGAATATTTCGATCACGCCACACATCGCTGATATTGGGAAAGCTAGAAATATGCCGAGAATGAAGAGGGCAAAGATTTTTGAGAATGCGATCGTGAATTTAAACATGACTTCTTCTCCTTATGTGAAATTTAGCTATTCTCATTCAGGATTGCTTTTAGGTAATCTCTGAAATTTTTGTAACCTTCTAATGGAGCTAGGGCGATCGCAATACTTCTAATCCTGATCGAGTTACCGCTATCAATTGCTGTACTGAGTTTTTCTAAAA
>JBBRQX010000221.1:0-5359 GCA_038225745.1 Pseudanabaenales cyanobacterium
AACACATCTTTTTTGTTAATCTCTAAGCCCACTTCCACCACCTTGCCGCGCAACACTTCTGGAAAAGCATTGTTCTTGCTCATCACGGTTGCAGTTTGTCCAACTCGAATGCGGCTGATATCCAACTCATACACTTCTGCCACTGCCACCATTTGTTGGGTTTGACCCAGACTGATGATGCCTTTGCTGCCCACAAGTTCGCTAGGACGAGTGTGGATTTTAAGGACTTGTCCATCCTGTGGCGATCGCACTGTGACTACATCCAGTTCCGCCTTTGCCCGGGCCACTCTTGCTAGTGCCGTAGAGACTTGCGATCGCGCCACATTCACATCCACTGGTCGCACCTCAGCGATTTGATCGAGCGTCGCCTCTGCTTCAAAAACCTGCTGCTGACGCGATCGCTGAATTCGACTCAAGTTAGCCTGCGATCCATTTAACTGTTGGCGGACTATATCGGCGGTTAATTGCTTACCATCCCGCAAAGATGCCGAAACGGCTCCATCGGTATAAAGCACTTGATATCGCCTAGCCTCTAGTTCGGCATTGTTCAGTTCTGCTTTTAGACGGGCGATCGTGGCTTCCTGAGCTTCAGTTTCTGTTTGTAGTTCCACTTGCTGGCGATCGACCACGCGCGACTGCGCCCGAATTTGTCCTGATTTCGCACCCGCTTCCACTTGGCTTAATTGGGCTTGAGCAACCTCTACTTGTTCTAGGGCTTCTTGGACGGCAGCTTGTCGCCGCGTGTAAGTATCCAAAACGGCTATCACATCGCCTTTACGAATTTGCTGACCGTGAGTGACACGTAGAGTTTCGACTCGCGCTCCCTCCATAGAAGTAGGCGCAAACACTTGAATCACTTCGCCCTCGGGCTCCAATCGCCCCAAAGCAGAGACCGTTTCGACCGTAGGCGCAGCGTTCACCGAAGCCGACTGCTGATTCGGACGGTTGGTACTCAGTTGATATGCAGCGCCGCCGCCTACCAGCAGCAAGCAGCTAACTCCCAGCATTATGATTAAAGGCGATCGCCCTTTCGATTTCCAAGGAATGTTAATCATTTTTAACTCTAGTTTTTGTATACAACTTTTTGAATACAAAAATCATGGTACACTGAACAAATTGAATTAGTCAAGTCAGTTTTTATTTATGGCACTCAAGCACACAATCTTGGCATTCTTGTCTCGCCAGCCGATGAGCGGCTATGACGTTGCTAAAGAGTTTGCAGAAGGGTTTGGCAGTTGCTTCTGGAAAGCGAGTCAGCAGCAGATTTATGCCGAACTAACTAAGCTAGAGCAGCAAGGCAGCGTTACTCATGAAGCAATCCCCCAGTCGGGACGACTCGATAAAAAAATCTATTCCATCGCCGATCTTGGGCAACAAGAACTGCTCGATTGGTTGATCAAACCTTGTGAACCCAGCGCCATTCGTGAAGATTTGGGTGTCATGGGTTTAGCAGGTCATCTGGTGTCTTCCCACGTCGTCGTTCGCGAAATCGAACGCCGAAGGCAGCTACATCTTGAAATGGTGCAACAAGTAAAAAAGTTAGATGAGCATTTTGCCAAGCATCTTCATTCGCTAGAACTGAAAGACCTCTATATGCATCTTGTAATCCGTCGCGGCATTCGCTATCAAGAGGAGTGGGTAGCTTGGTGTGATGAAGCACTAGCAGCGATCGCGCAAGCTGTAAAACAATAGTGATGGAGAGGAAAAAAGAGGCGATCGCCTTAACAATCATCTTCTAAGTTTTGTAAGAGGCGATCGCTAACCATTTTTGACGTTACGCATATTCATAATGTTGTCCAAATATTTTTATTGAAAATACTTGCTTAGCAATTGCTTTATGATGAATATTATATACGCAGACTTTTGATCATTTTGAATATGTACAATGCCAAAGGTGTTGTGGAAGCAAAACTAACTTTCGTATGGGAGATTTAGGGGGGGATTGAAAACTTCTTAAAAACGTGCTAGACAAAGAAGAGTTTACAAGATTGCAAGCAATGAAGAACTTAAAGCATTCGATAAAACTATTTATTTGGGCGATCGCTTTGGCTTTAGTGAGTTGCAGCGCTCCAGAATCAAATATCAACAATCGCGCGACCGCACAAGCCACGCCAACTGAGCCTGCATCAATCAAACCGACCCCAATTGAGTCAGTCGCCAAGAATATCAAACCGACGGGCTTTAAACAGGCGATCGTCTTGCAGGGACTAGAAAACCCTTGGAGCATGGCATGGCTGCCTGATGGGGCGCTCCTCATCACCGAGCGCGGTGGTAGAATTCAAATACTACGAAACGGAATCTTAGAACGAGTTGAGATCGGCACAATTCCAGAACTCTTCGTTTCTGGACAAGCGGGTTTAATGGATATCTCCTTACATCCGCGTTATTCAGAAAATAATTTTGTTTATATAACTTATTCCAAAGGCGGTTTCCAATCCAATCGTACTAGCATTTTGAGAGCGAAATTTGACGGAAAAAGTTTTTCCAACTCGCAAGTAATTTTTGAAGTAACACCCTCTAAATCTGGCAACCAACACTTCGGTTCGCGAATTGTATGGCTTCCCGATGAGACGATGCTCGTAGCGATCGGCGATGGCGGAAACCCACCTTTGGAAATTGATGGAGAACTCAGCCGCGTCCAAGCCCAAAAGTTGGGTAGTCAACTGGGTAAGGTTTTGCGCCTCAATGACGACGGTTCGATTCCCAAAGATAATCCGTTTACAAAAACTACCAACGCAAATCCCGCAATCTGGAGTTACGGACATCGCAACATTCAAGGTCTATTTGCTGATCGCCTATCCAAGCAGATATGGGCGACCGAACACGGTTCGAGAGGAGGGGACGAGCTAAACCTAATCGAGGCTGGTAAAAATTACGGCTGGCCGATCGTAACCTTTAGCCAAGAATATACTGGTGGAGAAATTTCTAACGAAACATCGCGCCCCGACATGGTCGATCCGAATCTAGTTTGGACTCGCACGATCGCCCCTTCTGGCTTAATGCTATATCGCGGCGAGATCTTTCCCGACTGGCAAGGGAATCTCTTTGTTGGTGGGTTGGTGAGCAAAGAAGTCATTCGCATCAAAATAGAAAATAATAAAGCAGTAATTCAAGAGACAATTCCTATCGGTCAAAGGGTGCGCGACGTGAGGGAAGGGAAGGATGGCTTTATTTACATTCTCACCGACGAGCAATCGGGTCAGTTGATTCGACTCGAACCAAAGTTCTAGCACTCAATTTTCTTATAATCTTTCCATAAAATCGGATCAACGGGTAGGTCGCCCAGAGATAGAGTTCATGATTCTCCACCCGATGCGATCGCCCCTTACAAACTTGAGAAGATGATTATTGAGGCGATCGCCTTCTAAGAGCGTGTTTGAAAAGTTTTCGATCCCCCCCAGCCCCCCTTAAAAAGGGGGGAGAACTAATATTCTTCCCCCTTTTTAAGGGGGATTGAGGGGGATCAAGTAGGATTTTTGCTAAATTTCAAACTTTTCAAACACGCTCTAAGACACCACTAGTAGTTTCAGAGGATAGATTGATATTGGCTTGAGCCGCATTTGCAGTTCTTTTAGTCGATTCTAAGGCGGCTTGAGCTTGTTGCACTTTGTTCTCATAGTCCTTCGGATCAAGCTCTGCTAATAGTTGCCCTGCTGTTACCTGCTGATTATCATTCACGAGAACATAGGTGACGGTTCCCGCGATTTTGCTGCTGACTTGGTGAATATGCCCGACCACCGTAGCGTTATCCGTCGATTGATGGGTAGAGGCATATTGCCAAAATCGATAACTAAAGGCGATCGCAACTACAGCGCCAACACCCAATCCTGCCAAAATAAAGGTAATCGGTTTAATTCGCTTAGGTTCTATTTTTTCAGGTTCATCTACCAAGGGGGAAGGGACGATCAATTCTTTGGCTTCTATCGCAGGAGCTAATAGAGGTTGCGGTGCGATCGCCAAATTTTTGAGATGTTCTTCAAATTTACCTTTGTCAGTTATCACATCTTTCTCTATTTCTAAACTCCTGCAATACAATAAAAAAGTTCATCTATTTAACTACTCATTTAATTGCGATAATACAAAGAACGATGCTGTCCAGTATGGAGCGTAAGCATCCAAATTCCATCAAATAAGAGATTAATGCCAATCAAAGAACCAACTAACCAAGCTGCACTAAGGGAAGAGATCGACCAAACTAAAATGCCAAAAATAATACCAATGAGTCCACTCACAAGCATCCAGATCCAATTAGGTGATACCCTACGCATTCTAAAGGCGATCGCTACCTGAATCATGCCCTGCACAACAATTGTAATCCCAATCACTAATGTGAAGGCAACCAACCCTTCAAACGGATTGGCAATTACGATAATTCCTGAAATAAGATATAAAAGCCCTAAAATTAATTTCCAGACCTGTCCTGAACCTCTAGATTGAAAGGAATAAGTACTTTGAGCAAGTCCAGCAAAGACGAATATCCAACCAAACAACAGCGCTGAAGTAATGCTTGCAAAGAAAGGAAAGGTGATCGCAAAGATCCCCAAAGCGATCATGAGAATAGCGATCGCCTTAATCCGTCCAGAACCAACAAATTGTTCATCATCATCTTCATATTCAGTAACGCTCATCTTAATTTCCTACCTTGCTCTAGTTTAGTTTTATGGCTTAGCTGTCTTGATGATTGCGATTACTTAAAGTTTGATCAGAGTTCTTCTGCCAGCAGCATCAGCAATCCAGATCGTGGTAATCTCACCCTTTGAGTTCTCTCCAGTTGACACCTCAGTTGGTGAATCAATCGTATGACCATAAGTCATTTCATCCTTACCCACTTCGATCGCCAGATTATCTCCCTTATCAGGGCGATCGTAAATCGTCGCTAGCAAGGGAGCGTTCCGAATTAATTCTTCATCACTAATCTCAGAATTGACTATTTCAATGGAAATATGTCGCCCACGATTATCACTAGAAAATTGGTCAAAAAATTTGCCCCATTGTTCTTGTGGTATCGATTTACTCACGTCAATCTTGTTCATTACATAATCCTTAGTAAAAAAACTGTAGACACAGATCGAAGAATTACATAAAATGCACAAAAATTAATGCACAAAAGTAATACTATCGCTACTGCTTCTATGTATTTATTTACTATGAAGGATGGCTGTATTATTTTCTGAATGAATTGATTGAATAGGATACAAAACGTAAGCAATTTTTTTTAGAAATTAAAAGATCAAGTGCAAAGATCCCTAATTAGACTTGTTTCTGACGACTTATGCCAAAAGCTTAGAATTCGATTGCGGTTAAATAACCGATATTTTCTTTTTATCAAAGCGGCTTGGCGATCGCATGTTCATATTCT
>JBBRQX010000222.1:0-5357 GCA_038225745.1 Pseudanabaenales cyanobacterium
TCTTAACCTTCCTGGCACCGATGGACGCGACATCATCAAAAAGGTTAAGCAAACTCCACATCTGCAAATGATTCCGATTATTGTTTTGTCAACTTCTAGTAGTCATATTGATATTCAAACTTGCTATCAATATGGTGCTAATTGCTACATGCTTAAACCGATGGGTGTATTAGAAATGCAAAAGACTGTGCAAATTTTGTTTGAACACTGGTTCCAATTCTCGATCTTACCCAGTTATGGACAATTTATCGTTTGAGGCTATGTCATCTCCATCTACATTAAGCGAAGTCCAAGTACCGACTACAAAAATTTTGATTGTGGACGATTCAGTCTGCGATCGCAGTACTTATGTGCGTTATCTGCAATCAGAAGTAGACTATTTTTATGAGATTATCGAAGCAGAAACGCTAGAAGATGGCTTAGAACTATGGCGATCGCAGCGTCCTGACATTGTGTTGTTAGATTTCAAGCTGCCCGACGGCGATGGATTAGAGTTTTTAGAAGCGTTTGGTGGAGAGGACACAGATCAAAGACTGCCAGTAATCATGTTGACGGGGCAGGGAGACGAGCCGACCGCGGTGCGAGCAATGAAATTGGGAGCCTTTGACTATCTAGTGAAAAGGGATATCACGGCAATTTCTCTATCGATCAGCATCAATCTAGTACGCGATCAGATTGCCATCAAAGCTAAACTAGCAAAATCGACAGAACAGAAAGAAGAACTTTTTCAGAATCTCCAAAATCGCACACAAGAACTCGAAAGACTATCCGAGCGCCTCGCATTGTCGCTAAAATCTGGAGCGATGGGTAGTTGGGAATGGAACATTATTGACAACACTATCTATTGGGATGAGCGAATGTACGAGATGTATGCGATCACAGAACAACCTGATCGCTTTCATCTTTACGATGTATGGACAAATACAATCCATCCCGATGATCGTCACACCACTGAAACTCTACTCCAGAATGCGATCGCCGAAATGAAAACATTCGAGGCTGAGTTTCGGATCGTTCATCCTGATCAGAGTATCCACTTTATTCGATCTTATGGAATCATCGTAGGAAGTGATCACGCGAAAAAAATGATTGGTGTTAACTTTAATATTAGCGATCGTAAACAAGTTGAAGAACAACTGTTACGAACTAATGAAGAATTGATCCACGCGACAAGGCTAAAGGACGAATTTCTTGCGAATATGAGCCACGAACTCCGCACCCCTCTCACTGCTGTTTTGGGCATGTCAGAAGTATTATATAAGCAGCTATTAGGCTCGGTAAATGAACGTCAACAGAAGGCGCTAAGCGCAATTAGTAAAGGTGGGCGACATCTGCTAGAACTGATCAATGACATTCTTGACCTATCAAAAATTTCATCAGGAATGATCGAACTTGATCTCAACTCCGTATCCGTGCAGAATGTCTGCGATTCAAGTTTGGTCTATGTTAAGCAGCAAGCATTTCAAAAAAATATTCAAATTCATAGCAATATCACCCCGATTGTTAACCATATTTCTGTCGATGAGCGCCGCATTCGGCAGGTTTTAATTAATCTCCTCATCAATGCCGTAAAATTCACTCCCAATAAGGGGCAAGTATCTCTGTTAGTTTCGGTTGGCTGTGGTGAAATATGGGAAGGTGAAGCTAAGGTTCCGAGCCAATTTAAAGAGCAAAATTTGCCAATGATCCTTTTTCAAGTAAAAGATACAGGTATTGGCATTGCTCCTAAAGATTTGCGCCGACTATTTCAACCGTTTGTACAGCTTGATAGTGGGCTAAATCGTCAATATGAAGGCACTGGATTGGGATTGGTAATGGTGAAACAGATTGCCGAACTGCATTATGGTCAGGTCGCGGTCGAGAGTGTGCTGGGAGAAGGAAGTCACTTTACTGTCGCTCTACCCTATGAAATAGCTGAACCTAATTTGCGATCGCTTGAGCCAGTTACTCCATTCTCAAGACCAATCGCAAAATCAAAAAATGCGATCGTTCCGCTCATTCTGCTTGCAGAAGACAATGAAGCCAATATCCAAACTTTTAAGACTTATTTAAGCGCTTATGAATATGATGTGATTTTAGCCAAAAATGGTGTAGAAGCAGTTGAAATGGCAAAAGAACACCATCCAGACATCATTCTTATGGATATTCAAATGCCTGTGATGGACGGACTAGAAGCTACTCGCTTGATTCGAGCTGACAAAGATCTTGCTAAAGTGCCGATCATTGCTCTAACTGCTCGTGCCATGCAAGGCGATGAGGAGCTTTGTATCGCGGCAGGTGCTAGCGAATATCTTAGTAAACCCGTAGAACTAGAGCAGCTTATGGGAATGATTGGGCGGTTTTTAGATGTTTGAGTCTACGAATTTAATTCTTGTCCTAAAAGTTGCGATCGCTCGATGTATAGAGAGACTTGACTAGCGATCGCGCGTAATAATTTTTCATCTAAATCTGAATAAGCGATCGTGATTTCTTGGACATTTTCGAGCGTAACGGAAATATCTTGAACCTTCCGATTGATTAACTGAAAAACGCCAATTACTCTTTGTTGAGAATCAAACAGGGGAGCTGCTAAAACAGAGCGGGTGTGGTATTCAATATCATAATCAAAAGTCTTGTGATGCCGATATTTGGCACTATCGGGTAAATCATGGGCATCGGATAGATTCAGCATTTCGCCAGTCATCGCCACGTAACCGACAATACTGTCTTGATTGAGTGGGACTGCAAAATTAACCAGAGAGCGATCGGGCTGTGAGTCATTTTGCGAAACTTCAAAGCAAACTGTATGCATGGGTGTGGAGCGATCGATTAAATAAATGCTACCTGCATCGCTAGCTGTCATTTTTCGAGTAGCTGTCAAGGCTAATTCCAAAGAATCTTTTAGGTTATTAGCACTGAATAAAGACGTTGATAAATCCAGCAAATTGTCAACTAAGCATTTGTAGGAATGCAGTTGCTCTAATAATAACTGAGGATTCAAGCGTATGAGATCTTCAGTTATTTCTGTTTGCCAGTCTAAGTCAGGAGCCATGAATGTCGCCAATATCTTTGTAATGTCTTACTAAGACAACGTATGCGAATAATATTAGCAAAATCACCTCACAAAAAGAATAAAAATAAATGGCGGCGCAAAGCACCGCCATTTATTTTTTGGTTTTATTCTTTTTCGTATTCGTCATCACCATATTGCAGATCGTCGATCGGATAAACATCTGGCCAAGCGGATGCACCATGCTCGTAAACATCAATACCGATGCGATCGGCTTCAGCATTAACTCGTAATAGCCCCACAGCTTTGAGCGTGCCGAACATCAAAAATGAAAAGATGACCGTAAACATCGCGATCGCGGCGATTCCACCAAGTTGCACTCCCAGCAAGTCAAACCCACCACCTAAGAATAAGCCCGCTTTTTTATTCATCGTTAGGGCTGGGTGTCCCAATAAGCCAACTGCGATCGTACCCATCATGCCGCAAGATCCATGCACAGCAAATGCGCCTACAGGATCATCAATCTCAAACCACTCAACAATGTCTACCACGACGATGACAAGTACACCAGCCACCAAACCAATCAGTGCAGCCGCCCAAGGCATGACGTAGGCACAACCTGCGGTAACAGACACTAAACCTGCTAATGAGCCATTCAGTGCGCCAAATAAGTGCCATTGACCAAAGCGAAAGTAAATATAAAGCATGGCAGCGATCGCGCCAGTCGAAGCCGCTAAGGTTGTATTGACAACGACTAAGCCAACTAATCCAGTATTGCTCAAACTTAACGCTGACCCTGCATTAAAGCCATACCAGCCAAACCACAAAATCATCGTGCCAATTGTGGCAAAGCCAAGGTTGTGAGCGGGAGGCATCTGTCCCCAGACCCGATCGGAGCGTGGTCCCAATAAATATGCCCCAATTAACGATGTACATCCGCCAACAGTATGCACAACCGCACTACCTGCAAAATCGTGAAACTTAAGTTTGTATAGCCAGCCGCCATCATTCCAGACCCAATGGACGACGATGGGATACATCAATGCACCCATGATAAAGGCATAGATTAAATCCCCCTTAAATTCCGTTCGTTCTGCCATCGCGCCCGTGGTGATCGTACTGGCGGTGGCGGAAAAAGCAAACTGAAAAAAGAACAGAGTCAAGGTGTTGATAGGTGCAGTGGAGCCGCCTGCACCCATTGCATATTCGATCGCACCATTATTAATCGTAAAAGCGTTATTTAAAAAAAATCCATCTGTCCCAAAAAAGCCATTACTAGTTGTGCCAAAGGCGATCGCAAAACCTGTAACCCACCACGCGATGAGTGTAACCCCCGCATCAATGAAATTTTCGGCAAGGGTATTCACAACTCCTGTCTGTCTGACTAGCCCAGCCTCTAGCATGGCAAATCCACATTGCATAAAGAATACTAAAAACCCTGTGATTAGTACCCAACTGGTATCGATTGATAGTCTGAGTTCACTTGTAGTTTTGGTTAGAGATTCCAGTGTGCCTGTTTCGATCGCATGGGCGATCGCTGGCGTAAATCCCGCAAATATGGCGGCTCCGATGGAGATCGCCAGAAAACGAACAAAATGACTCTTTCTTTTAGGTATTATTTTTAACAAGTTTATATCCATGCCCCGCTATTGAGATTGACTTAAACACAGGCTTATCATTTATAAGTTTAAGCACGATCTGCAAAAGTGTCGATTAGTACAACAGTTTTGGCAGTCAAGGTTTGATATATGCGATCGAGATCACCATAAAAGCATTTAGCGATCGCCATCTTGATGTGAGTTAGGTCACTGCTAAAACCAGCATAAAGAAAGACAATCTCAATCACTAGCGACGTATCTAAATAATTTTTTCCCGCAAGAATGCCTCCTGCGGGTTTTTTTACGTTCAAAATCAATGTAAACAATTCGTTACAATATTATGTAGAAGTTTCCAACTTAAAAATTATGTATTTAACATGGCTAGACAGTAATTCATGGCTGATCGAGATTGCTGGTAAACGCATACTACTCGATCCTTGGCTGGTTGACGCGCTGATGTTTGGGAATGCGGCGTGGTTTTTTAAATCTGAGCGAGTTACGCCAAGAGCGATTCCTGAAAATATTGATTTGATTTTGCTATCACAGGGGCTGCCAGATCACGCTCATCCCGCTACGCTCAAGCAACTCGATCGCCAAATTCCTGTAGTCGGTTCACTCAGCGCTGCCAAAATTGTTAAAGAAATTGGGTATACGCAAGTTACCGCCCTTGCTCATGGTGAATTATTTAAGATTGCCGATCTATTAGAAATCAGAGCCGTGCTAGGTTCACCAACAGGGCCAAACGTCTTTGAGAATGGATATATTTTGAA
>JBBRQX010000223.1:0-5344 GCA_038225745.1 Pseudanabaenales cyanobacterium
AATTATTTTAAAACGCTAGAGGTAGTAAATAAGCGTAAAATTGAGCTATTAAGAGCTTAGTCCTATAGAGAAGTATAATAGTCGCTCTTGCCATCTGTAGAAATGAGAGATACCTTAAGATCCCGAACTAAGCAAAATCATTTTGCAGACTCAAAAAACTTACTGATTGGGGATCAAGTTTTTTGATAAAAACTATCTTTGGGCATACTTAAGCTTCAATAGAATTTCTATAGATTTTGGAAGATTATTTTACTAAACTGGAGGTTGACAGAAGTTATCTATATGTGCATCAATCAACATAAAGCGATTAGATGCATATAAGTGGCTTATTAGCTGTTCACCATGAACTTGTTTAAAAGAAAAAATCAAGGTAACTTATGATCTGTAATTGCTCCTTACTGAATTAAATGATCTGCCTAATTAAATAGGTCCAATTATTTAATTCGCTTCATTCTCACACTTGATTTATCAGGAGCAAAGCTAGTTAAGAGGAGGCAGTTTTTTGAAAAAGATATCTTCCAAAGACGAGGATCTAATGACCAATGTTTCCCTGACATTGGGCGATAAGATATCCTCTCTGAAGGTACGTCGTTCGCTAGCAGTGTTAGGGTTTGCCCTGTCCGCAGGAACCGTGGGGGTGTTGGTCAGCCAGCAATCAGCAAACAATAGTCTTAAGGCTATTCCTGTAGCAGCATCTTCGCGTACTTTGACAGACGTGATGGCTCAAAACCAAGATCGTAAGTATGAGATGGCTCGAACTTCGATCGCCTCAGGGTCATGGGATATCTCTCAAGGCGTAATTGTCCATGAGGTTCGTGAAGATGAAACCCTATGGAAATTAACTCAAGTTTATCAAGTCGATGCGGCCGCGATCGCTGCTTCTAATAGCATCAGTGCGAATACAGAGTTGCAACCTGGCACGAAACTATTGATTCCACCTGTGAACGGGTTGGTTCATAAGGTTAAATCGGGAGATACCCTCGAAGCTATTTCTAGCTATTACAACGTTCCCAAGAGCGAAATCGTTAAGTATACGTCTCTAGCTTCTGGCGACTTTTTAGCGATCGATCAACCCCTTGTGGTTCCTGGAAACGTCGCAACTTTAATGCAAGTTAAAGAAGGTCACGTGAAGAGACAGTTGCTAGCTGAAAAAGAACGGCTAGTGCAGCGCTTGCAAGAACTAGAAGGCAAAAAAGCAACTGCTACTTTAGCTAGTACAGGTTCTAAGCCGAACGTTGCTGAAAATGCGATCGCCAAGCAGCCAAAATATACTGCTTACAAAGTTCAAAACGGCGACACGATCGAGACAATTGCGCGTCGCTACGGTATTACCCAAAAGGCAATTATTGAGGCTAACAAGCTAGAAACCCCTCAATGGTTAGAACTAAATCAAGATTTAAAACTTCCTCAAGATCGCAACCTACCAACAACTCAAACGGTTGCATCTTCTAACGAAAAGCCAATCAAGCAACTAGCATCACCAGTAGGATCGTTTACAGATACCTATGCCCCAAGGGGAGTTGAGCAGATACGAGTTTCTGCGGCTACGCCAATGGTTTTGCCGAAAGAAATGGTAACTAAAATTGCGGCAGCTAATCGCATTTCACCTTGGGATGGACTGAATCAACTAACTGGCTCGGCTCCTGTAAACTTGCCAAGCTCTCCTGCTCAAGAACAGTCTTCTAGCTTGCAAGCAAAAGCGACAGCCATTCAACCAAGCTTACCTGTAGCGAGTGAACCAGCGATTAAGGTTGCGGTTGCGCTGTTCCCATTCGCTCCCGATCAGCTATTGGGTGAGTTGGTTAGCCCTAATAGTAGAAAGAATCCTGCTATGTCTGCGACAGCCCTTAATCTGCCAGCAAGATCGATCGCCACACCATCGATTCCTGCATTGAGTGCATCTGAGCAGTACAGCGCTAATCGGGCCATTCCCGTCGAAGCTAGTACTTCTCAGCCAGTAGCTGAACCTAAATTACAGTTGCCTACCAGAATTGCTGTGGCTCTATCAGTTCCACAGATTCCTATGGCTTTATTGACTGAGCAAAAAGTCAGCTTAATCAATACACCTGCGGAATCCACAAATCAACCAGTTGCGGAACCAGCTACTAAGATGTCTCCAGTAGCGGCTATGTCAGCTTCGACTGTTCCTGCAAATCGGGCGATCGAGCAAGCTAGCAATACTAATTCCGCACCTGCAAATGTCATTTCTCAGCCTGCGGCTGAACCGAATATTCAGATGCCTGCTCGATTAGCTGCTAGTCTTGTACCTAAAGTGCCTGCATCAGCAGCTTCCATTGAGCAGCAGACAGCCGTGTTTGCTCAGCCAAATCAGGTTGCCCTACTGCCTGACCCCGAAGCAAGGATGACTTCTTTAGAAGTTAAGCGTCTAGAGTCGGAAGTGGATCAGCTAAGTACTAAAGTCCGTGATGCTGAAATCAAAGCAGCAGCTCGTAAGTTAGAAGTAGCTAAGATTGCGGCGGCTAATTTGAATGCTTCGCCAAATCCCGATCGCAACTTTGATGAGGGTCGTAGTGCGATCGCTAACCCTGGCGATAAATCGAGCCTTTCTCCACAATTGCCACAACTAATAGCTAGCGCTTACCTTCCCGATGTCCAAGATTATGGATTATCGACTGGTTTCATCTGGCCAGCCGATGGTATGTTCACATCTGGTTACGGTTGGCGCTGGGGTAAGATTCATGCGGGTATTGATATTGCTGCACCAGTTGGCACGCCAATTTTGGCAGCAGCCTCTGGCGTTGTGGATTATGCCCAGTGGAATGATGGCGGCTATGGCAACATGATCGATATTCGTCATGCTGATGGCACAATCACCAGATATGCCCACATGAATGAACTCCATGTTAAGGAAGGTCAAACTGTCAGTCAAGGACAGTTGATTGGTGGGATGGGTAGTACTGGATTTAGTACTGGCCCTCACCTTCACTTTGAGATTCGTCCTAATGGCGGCAGTGCGATCGACCCAATGACATTCTTGGCAAGTGCTAAAAAGTAGAATCATAAAATAAAGCCATAAGTGACGCTTCGCGTCATCATGTAAAAAAGGACATGTGTTGCTAAGCAACTCCTGTCCTTTTTAGTAAATCCCAAAAAGCTGTAGCGCACACCGTGCGTGCGCTACAGCTTTTTGGGATTTGGGTTTTATTATGCTTACCTACTTTTCTGCTAAAATTGGGGCAATAAAAATTTTTCATAGATAAACAGGAAACGTTGATGGCAACGGACTTACAGAGCTTAACTACTCAATTGCAATCTCTAGCAGAACTCGCAACAAAATCAATAGGAGATGTGCAAACACCTGAAGAATTAGAGCAGTTAAGGGTGGAGTACTTAGGAAAAAAGGGAACTCTTTCGCAGATTCTGGGCATGATGGGCAAACTACCTGCTGAAGAAAAGCCTCAAGTTGGCGCGATCGCCAATCAGGTAAAGCAAGCATTACAAACTCAGCTAGAAGAGCGCAAAGTCACAATTCAGCAATCAGTGATTACCAAACGCCTAGAGTTAGAAACTCTTGATGTGACGATGCCAAGCATTCTGCATTCTTATCAAGGCAGACAACACCCTATCCAAAGCACCATTGACCGCATGTTGGATATTTTGGTGGGCTTGGGTTTTACAGTCGCGCAAGGACCTGAGATTGAGACTGATTATTATAATTTTGAAGCCCTAAACACTCCCGCCGATCACCCTGCTCGTGATATGGCAGATACCTTATATTTAAGTGATGGCAAATTATTGCGATCGCAGACTTCCTCAGTCCAAATTCGCTACATGGAAGAAAACGATCCTCCCTTACGCATCGCTTGTCCCGGACGTGTGTATCGTAAAGATGACATTGATGCCACCCACTCACCAATTTTCCATCAGATCGAGCTTTTAGCCGTCGAGGAAGGGCTGACATTTGGCGATCTCAAAGGTACTGTCAAAACCTTTGTTGAAGAACTTTTAGGCGACTGTCCAATTCGCTTTCGTCCTAGCTACTTTCCATTTACTGAGCCATCCGCCGAAGTTGATGTGATGTGGAATGGTCGCTGGCTCGAACTAGGCGGCTGTGGAATGGTCGATCCTAATGTATTTAAAGCCGTGGGCTACGATCCTGAAGTAGTTACAGGATTTGCTTGGGGCTTCGGTGTAGATCGGGTTGCCATGGTTTTACATAAAATTGACGATATCCGCCGTTTGTTTAACAGTGATTTACGTTTCTTACGCCAGTTTTAAAATCAAATAAAACCCAGATACTCTCTTCCCTGTGAAAGATTAGACGTTGCGGCGCGTAGCGCCGCAACGTCTAATCTTTGGGTTTTTAGATATAATTCGGCAGGCTTTGCCTGCCGAATTATATCTGGTCTTTGAGAATAATTTTTAGCATAGGCGATCGCCTTTTATGGGATAACCCACATGAAGGTTCGTGTCCAAATCCTTTTCAATTACCGCCGTAAAAGTTTTCATAAAACTTCTCTACGATTATTTTTTCTGTTAATTTTGGCAGTTCTCTAAAGTTCTAATAGCTCTTCCATATGCTTAACCTGCGTTTTGCTTGATTTTAACGGATTTGAAAATTAATAAACAAACAGCTTAAAAACGTTAGCTGCGCGGTAAGTAAAAACATATAAATTACCGCTCGTTTTTTGAAAATTGTTAAAATCAAGCCGATCGCCTTGAGATCGATGATTGGACCAAAGACTAGAAAGGCTAACAACGATCCGCCTGTGAAAGTGGAAGCGAAAGACAGGGCAAAAAATGCATCTACGGTCGAGCAAATCGAGACGATCGCCGCCAAAATCATCATCGCTATAATCGAACTAACTTGCCCCTGTCCCAAGTTGAGGATAATATCGCGGGGAACCCAAACTTGAATTACGGCAGCGATCGCACTGCCCATGACTAAGATTGCACCTAACTCTCGCATTTCTGCGAGGGTATTATCTAATAACAGATTTAAGCGATCGGGTAAAGATTTGGTCACAATTTGATTACCTGCGGCTGCATAACCTGATAGATCTAATGGCTGGCTGCGATCTTCACCTAAGAAAAATGTGCCGACAGGAACAGCACCTGCTTTAACCTTAGGCGAGGGCAAGGCGATCGCGATATTTGGCTGCAAAATTGCTCGTAAATCCTTTTGAGAGCTGAACACTACCGCCACAATGTTTGCAATCATAAATGACAGCACAACTCGTAAAAATGCAATTTCTGGCTGATCGCGAAAGGCTGTCCAAGTTGCCCAAATCACTATAGGATTAATCGTTGGCGCGGCCATTAAAAAGCTGATCGCCACCGAGATTGGCGCACCTTGCGAGATTAGCCGCCGAGCCACAGGTAC
>JBBRQX010000224.1:0-5329 GCA_038225745.1 Pseudanabaenales cyanobacterium
CGGCTATGAGTCTAAAAGTACATGGAAGTCGGCTTTGCAATCAGCATGGTTTTGTTTAGGATTTGCGATCGCCCTTACAGGCTTCGGACTAGCGGCGGCACTACTTGGCAAGATTTATGGACAAACGGCTTGGGGTTGGTCGGTGGTGATGGGAATGATTGCGATCGCGATGGGATTGCAATTATTGGAAGTAATATCTTTGCGGTTGCCGAGTTTTGGCAATTGGGAAATATCCAAAAATTTGCCAAAGGGATTGCGATCGCTATTAATTGGTTTATCCTTTGGGTTCGTCGCGTCACCTTGCAGTACACCCGTATTGGTGACGCTTTTGGCTTGGGTTTCAGGCTCAGGAAATTTATTGGTTGGTACTGAGTTTTTGCTTGCCTATGCGATCGGTTCGGTGTTGCCTTTAGCGATCGCGGGTACATTTACGGGGATCATCAAACAGTTTTTAGAAATACGCCGTTGGTCAATTTGGCTCAATTGGGGGAGTGGGATCATTCTTATTGGCTTCGGCACAATATCGATTTTGAGCAAAATTACATAAGCATAATAAAACCCAATATTAGGCGTTGCGGCGCGGAGCGCCGCAACGTCTAATTCTTGGGAAGTGAGCATCTACTTATTTTTCCCATTCGCGATCAAATCGATGCCAAAGATTTAGTAATCTTGGCTCGATTTCTGTATCTGCAAGAACCGAATTAACGACAGCACGAATTTTTAAAAGATCGCCAAAACTGGCGCGAATGAATATTTTGCCAGAAGCGACCGACTTTTCGAGGGTAGATTTGCCAAACATGACGTTGCGTAAAGCTCGACCATTACCTTCAAAATCATTAATTGCATCAGGTTTGGCATCGGAAATCGTGATTTGGAGATCCTGCTCGCCCTCAACTTGCACATAGATTCGCGTACCATCGATCGCGATCGTTGCCGATTTACCAGAAGCGATGCGGGCGATCGCTGCCCATGTATCACCTTGGCGATCGCGCAGAATTTCGATTAGTTCTAAGAGCATTTCTGAGAGCAGGTCAGCGCGAGGCGAAGCAGGAGTTGTCATAGTTACCAAAAAGGAATTAAAAAGCTGGAAAAATTATAAAATTATTTATACTCATTTGTATCTAATACCAAATCAAAAAATGGCTACTCCCTTCCCAGTATGAAAATAGACATTAACACCCAAGAATTAGCGTTGAGGCGCGGAGCGCCGCAACATCTAATCTTTCACTGGGAAGGGAGTATGCCATTTTTTGATTCTAAAATCTATACTGGATTTGGCGTTTGATTCATAGAAGTGTGATAGCACTTCTATGAATTGGTATCAGATTGGGATCGCTGGTCACTAATGCAGCTTGTAAAAACAACTAGGAATCAAAAAAATGACTTTAGAAAAAACCGATGATAGCGTTTGGAATCATAAGCCTTGGTGGTGTCAGCCTTGGACAATTATTTTGACAGGATTCTTGATTATTAGCGGCAGTTGGCTCTTGTTCAAAATTGTTTGGTTATCCATTCTAGTTGCAATTCCCATATTTGCATGGATGGGATTCTTTGTGGTTCTGTTTCCAAAATTGACTTTGTAAGCTGAATTGGTGACGTATTCAAGAAGCAGCCGAACTATGCTTAGAATTTGAGAATAAACAATGAACATCGCTCTCTTTGGAACTAGCGCTGATCCGCCTAGCATAGGACATCAACAGATTTTGCAATGGCTGGATAATCATTACGATCGCGTAATCGTCTGGGTATCAGATAACCCATTCAAAAGCCATCAGGCAGATCTGCAACATCGCATTGAGATGATGCAACTAACTATTGCTGCAATGCAACCGCGATCGCAAAATATTACCCTGAATCCGAAAATCAGTAACCCGCGCACGATTAACACCGTTGAGCAAGCCAAACAAATCTTGCCCCACGCAAACTTTACCCTCGTTATTGGCGGTGATCTGGTTTCGCAGTTACCAACTTGGTATCGCGCCGAAGACTTGTTAAACCAAGTCAAACTGCTAGTTGTTCCTCGTCAAGGTGCGACCATTGACCAAGCAGATATTGATCATCTTGTGAATATGGGGACAGAAGTGGCGATCGCGCCTGATTCCACCTCGATACCTAACGTTTCTTCGTCAGACTATCGCAACAATGGCAACAGTTCAGTCATAATACCCACAGTCGCAGCATATATCCAACGAGAGTCGCTTTACGCATGGCAGACAAGTCCCGCACCATAGCCCCCAAACCCTTAGCAGATTTCAAGGTCGGTGTCGATAACGTGATTTTTTCCGTAGACACCGAGCAGAACCGTCTATTGGTGCTACTTGTGATGCGCCAACATGAACCATATCGCGATCGCTGGTGCTTGCCTGGTACACTCGTGCGTCAAGGCGAATCCCCCGAAGAATCCGCCTATCGCATTCTTTCTGAAAAAATCCGCGCCAAAAATCTCTATCTCGAACAACTTTTCACCTTTGGTGATATCGGACGCGATCCGCGTGAGGCTCCCGATAGTTATGCAGTGCGCTATCTATCTGTTAGTTATTTTGCATTAGTTCCCTTTGCTCAAGCAGAACTAATTGCTGATGGAGTGAGTGGCATCGCATGGTATCCCGTCAAGCAAGTTCCTGAACTCGCCTTCGATCATAATCGCATTCTCGAATATGGACATCGCCGACTCCGTAATAAATTGGAATATAGCCCTGTTGCCTTTGATGTATTGCCAGAAGCATTCACGCTCAGCGATCTCTATCAACTCTATACAACTGTCCTTGGCGAGAATTTTTCCGACTATTCCAATTTTCGCACCCGCTTACTAAAATTAGGTTTCCTGAGTGATACGGGTATCAAAACCTCACGGGGAGCAGGTCGTCCTGCTAGTCTCTATCGCTTCGATGCGGAAGCTTTTGTTCCATTTAAGAATAAGCCAATGGTGTTTATTTAAAACCCAAATAGTTGTGACGCACGCGCAACGTGCGCCACAACTATTTGGGTTTAGCTACTTACAAGTAAAGCAAGCTAAGCTAGAAGCTAAATAAATCAGGTGAAATATGAATTACGATGCGATCGCGATCGGTGCAGGGCTATCAGGCTGTAGCGCCGCCATTCAACTAGCAAAACTCGGTTATCGAGTTTTGCTGCTAGAGCAAAGCCATTACCCAATGCATAAGCTCTGTGGTGAGTTTCTATCTGTTGAAGTAACCGAAGCTTTTGAAAATCTAGGAATACTCGAACAGGTCTACAAAGTTGGCGCACAGAAGATTAATCGAGCTTACTTGACTACCTCTGGCGGTGCATCATTTCGGAGTAAACTCCCTAGCGCTGCCTTGGGACTGAGCCGCTATCAACTAGATTTGATGCTTTTTCAACGAGCGCAAGCTGTGAATGTGACCTGTATTGATAATACGAAAGTGACAGGCGTTACGGGCAATTTAGAAGAAGGGTTTAAGGTTAGCACCAGTAAAGGAGAATTTTCTGGACGCTTGGTATTAGGTGCATTTGGTAAACGTTCTTCCCTTGATCGCAATCTCAATCGGGAATTTGTACAGAAGCGATCGCCTTGGATTGCTTACAAAGGACATTTTACAGGTGTGGATATTGCCGATGTGATCGAATTGCATAGTTTTCCGAATGGATATTGTGGGCTATCACAAATCGAAACAGGCGAAATTAACGTTTGTTGGATTGCCCATGAGCGGGTGATGAAAGAGCCAGTTGATCCAGAGTTAGATATTCCCTTATCCCTAGCTCAAAACCCTGTACTCGCCGATCGCTTCCGTCATATGCAACGAGTTTCCACTTCATTACAGGGCTTGAGTCAGATTAGCTTTGAATTGAAAGAGAACTTCTATAACGATATTTGCATGATTGGTGATACAGCGGGAATGATTACGCCGCTTTGTGGTGATGGCATGGCGATGGCATTGCGATCATCAGAAATTGCAGTTCCCTTTGTTAATCAATTTCTAGAACATCAAATCAATGCGATCGCCTTTAAACAGCAATATACGATCGCATGGCGCAAGGAATTCCAAACCCGCTTGCGACTGGGAAGGATGATGCACAATTGCTTTGTGCAGCCGCCGCTTGCGAATATGGGTGTGAGCTTGTGTGAGATGGTTCCTGCTTTGGGTAATTGGATTATCGGCGCAACTCGCGGTAAACCGCAGCAATTACTCAGCAATGAGTTTACGAGTAACGCGCTCTCCTAAAGCAATTCCTACTCCTGCCACCAGAAAGGCGATCGCGGTCATCAAAATCACATTCGGCATAGAAATTATGGCGGATTTGGGAACTAGATAACCAAAAATAGCGATCGCCCCTGAAAACCCACCAAAAAATATCCCCACAGTCAAACCGCTCAGCGATTTCGGAACCATTGTTAGGGCAAAGGCAATCATGCCATTATTTACAGCACTGAGACAGGTGAGCATCAGTAAAATGATGATTATGGAAGCGATCGCGCCATAGCCAACCGATAGCAATCCTAAACCTGCTGCGATTCCTCCAAAGCTAAAAATCATTAAGCGTTTGTTATCAATTAACTTCGATAGTCTACCTGTGCCTAATGCTAAAAATGCTTGAGAAATAAACGCTGATCCCATTAATATTTCAAAGGGTAAGCCTGTGAATCCCGTAAGCCCTGCTTTGAGTATGCGCGGCAACACATCCCCCATCAGCAATCGTATCCCTAAGCCGATCGCCGCGCCAACGAGCATGACGATCGCTAAATTACTTAAAAAGTCTCGAATCGGTAACGGTTCGTCCTGTTCTAATTCTGGGCTGATTTTTTTAGGCATATAAATCATCGCCGCTCGTAAACTTGCCACACCTGCTAAGAGCGTAATTGAGGCGATCGTAAACGTCGCAGGTGCGCCCAGTCCCAAAATAAAGTTGGTTGCCAAAGGTCTGAGCGAACCAACAAAACCACCGACTAGGGTTAATACGCTGCCTGCAAGCGGCAATTGTGTCGCCCCTGCAAAGCTTCCTAGCAAGCATATGACAGGACTGCGGAAGGTTGCCATGACGATCGCCCACAAAATCGCTAAACTCACCAAAACCACGCGCGTAATCTCATTTGCGCCGCCGAATATCACCACACAGGGCAAACCAATAAACAAAGCCGTTGAAGCAAGCGCTCCTGCCACAATCAAAGGCATCCGCGTGCTATACCAACGCTGCCAGCGATCGGATAATCCGCCAAATAATGGCTCAACGAAGACCGCGATCGCGCTTTCGATTACCAGTAACAGAGCTGCAAATTGTTGAGCCTGACTAGTGGGATATCCAAACACCTGTTCGATAAACTTGGGTAAGTAGATCCCATAAGCAATCC
>JBBRQX010000225.1:0-5303 GCA_038225745.1 Pseudanabaenales cyanobacterium
GCCAGCAATGAAGCCAATCATTGAGGTTGCCGTAAAGAAGGAACCCATAAGCCAGTGAGCAGGCATAATCCCAATTAATGAAAAGGGAATCGCGGTCATGATTGCTAAGGGCGTGGTGAAGGATTGGAACCAGCCTACAACTAGGGCATAAATCAAGACCATAACGATCGCAAAGGCAATACTTAGATCGCGGAATACCTCATAGGTGACTTGCCATTCACCATCCCACTCAATCGAATAGTTTTCCGTAGTCGGTGGTTGCTCAGTGAGAAAAGTTTGGATTTTTGCACCAGTGGGGGGAATAAGTTTATCGATCTGAGGTTGCAAGTTGAGCATCGCATAGACAGAGCTTTCGACTCGACCCGACACATCACCTAAGACATAGACCACGGGCTGGAGATTTTTGTGATAGATACTGGTATCTGCGATCGCAGTTTCGGTTTTTACAAGCGAACTTAAGGGAACGAGATTGCCATTTGTGCCTTTGAGATTTAGAGATTTGAGATCGTTGAGGCTAGCACGGCTGGATTGACTAAAGCGGAGGTTAATCGTCACATCTTCGCGAGAATTTTCATCATGCAAAAGTCCGACATTTTGACCAGAAATTGCCATTTGCAAAACCTGAGAAATTTGCGCGGGACTGATGCCATTTAAAGTAGCTTTTTCGCGATCGATTACCAAGTGATAATCAGTCTGCGGTGCTTCCACATACCAGTCCACATCAACCACGCCATCAGTGGACTTATACAACTGATAAATTTGCTTGGCGAGGTCAATTTGTCCTTTGTAGTCGGGCCCATAGATTTCCGTAACCAAGGTTTGCAATACGGGAGGTCCTGGCGGAATTTCCGCAACTTGAATCCGCGCACTGTAGCGATCGCCGATTTCCTTGAGCTTAGGACGAATTGCTTTAGCAATATCATGGCTCTGACGTTGGCGATCGCCCTTTGGCAAAAAATTCACCTGAATATCTGCAACATTCGTTCCCGATCGCAAAAAGTAATGGCGTACTAATCCATTAAAGTTATAGGGCGAAGACGTACCAATATAGCTTTGATAGTGGATTACTTCGGGAACTGTGGCGAGATACTGCCCCATTTCTCGCGTGGCTCTGGCAGTCTGCTCTAGGGTAGAGTTTTCAGGCAGATTAATCACCACTTGTAATTCGCTCTTATTATCAAAGGGCAGCATCTTCAGAATCACTAATTTAAATCCTGCAAACCCACCGACAATTAAAACTAAGGCGATCGCAGTAGCAATCAAAAAAGTTGTACCGCGCTTGGGATAATGGATCAGAGGATACATAAAACGTCGATATAACTTCGTCAGTCCATCCTCTCCATGATCGTGAGAACCATGACTAGAAGCATTTAAAGACCCTTCAAAAACGCGCATCGTTGTCCAAGGTACGACAATAAAGGCAACTAGCGCTGAAAAGATCATCGCTGCCGAAGCCCCTAAGGGAATGGGGCGCATATAGGGACCCATCAATCCGCCCACAAATGCCATCGGTAAGATCGCCGCAATTACGGCTACCGTTGCCAAAATTGTAGGATTACCCACTTCATCGACAGATTCCAGCACAATCTTTCTGAAGGTGCGATGACGATTGGGTGAATATTTCAATCGCGTTTTATTTTCGGGCAGTTCCAGATGACGACCGACATTTTCGACAACCACGATCGCATCATCAACCAAAATCCCAATTGAGAAAATTAGGGCAAAGAAGGTAACGCGATTGAGCGTAAATCCGTAGAATACGAAACTAGCAAGGGTCAGCGCTAAGGTGACAGGAATCGACACTGCCACAACCATCGCTTCTTTTCGACCCATCGCAAACCACATCAGTAAGGTGACGGAAACGACCGCAATCAGCATATGAAAGAGCAATTCATTCGAGCGTTCGGCAGCAGTTTCGCCATAGTCACGGGTGACGGTCAAATGGACGTTATTGGGAAGGTAGTTATGCTGAATTTGCTCTAGTTTATGGAGAACTCTATGCGAAACTTGGATGGCATTGGCTCCCCCACGTTTTGCGATCGCGATCGTGACTGCTTCCGTTTCGCCTACGGTTTGGGGAGTCTTTTCGGGTTTACTATTCGGTTCTTTTGCACCGCCATGCCCAAAAAATACATAGCTAGCAGGTTCTTCAGCACTATCGGTGATAGTGGCAACATCGCGTAAATACACAGGTTGATTGTTGGCAACCGCTACCACAATTCCTTTAGCATCTTCTGCCGATCGCACAAAGCTTTGAGTTCTTACCAGAAATGATTGATTGTTCTGACTTAGAGCGCCGCTTGCTAGTTCGGAATTCTGAGACTGAAAGGCTTGAGATATATCAATTGGAGTTAAGCCAAAGGCATTCAAGCGCGTGGGGTTGAGTTCTACCCGCAGTTGTCGCTTCTGTCCGCCAATAATCGTTGTTTCGGAAACATCGGGAATTTGCTTAATTTGTTCATCTAACTGAGCGGCGATTTGCCTTAACTCTGTCCCCGTACTTTGCTCTCCCCATAGGGTTAGCGATAGAATCGGCACATCATTAATGGCTCGGGACTTAATCAATGGTTGCGAAGCGCCAAAGGGAATCTTGTCAAAATTGGCATAGAGCTTATTGTAAAGCTGCACGATCGCATCTTCTGTCTTCTGCCCTACCAAAAAGCGCACAATTACCAGCGAAGAACCAGATCGCGAAGTGGAATAAACATATTCCACTCCTGGTAATTCTTTAATCAATTTTTCCATCGGCGCAGTGACACGCTGCTCGATATCTTTCGCCGGTGCGCCTGGCATCTGCACGAATACATCTGCGATCGGTACGGAAATTTGCGGCTCCTCTTCCCTTGGTAACATGATCGTTGCGCCAATCCCTAAAAGAATTGCCACGATAATTAGCAAAGGCGTGAGTTTGGAGTCGATGAATTTTTTAGCTAAATTACCGACAAAGCCTAATTTGTGAGAAGCTGGCGGCTGAGGCTCATTTGGTGAGTTCTGCAGAATTTTCTTGACTCCTTATTGCTGAATCGCAACGGGCAAACCATCGCTGAGTTGACTGATGTTGTTAGTAATAATGCGATCGCCTACCGCCAAGCCCGACACAATCTCGATCTGTCCCTTTTGAGTTTTGCCAGTTTTTACCCACCGTAAGACGGCGATCGATTGCTCTCCTTTCGGCTCAACGACATACACACCTTGTAATTGACCACGTTGAATCATCGCTGACTCAGGGATTAGCAAAGTTTCTTTTCTTTCGCCCAAGGGTAAAGCAATTCGCCCAAACATTCCAGAAATCAACTTGCCCGAATTATTTAAGGGAATTTTAATCATAAAACTCCGAGACTTAGGATCGGCGGCTGGCACAATTTGTTGAACCGTGGCACTGAGAGCTTGACTGACCGCATCAAATTGAACTTGAACGGGTTGACCGACCCGCACAAACCGCAGGTTCTCTTCAGGCACAGAAATTTCTAACTGGAGTTTGTTCGGATTTTCCACTTTTAGCAATGGTGTATTGGGGGATGCCATTTCGCCTTCATAGGCTAGTTTCTGCACTACCACTCCATCAAAGGGAGCAAAGATCGTTCCATAGCTTTCCCCAACATCGGAAGCGACCACACTCAGCTCGGCACGACTTACAGCCGCTTGAGTTTGGGCGATCGCCGCTTGTGACTGGCGAATACCTGCATCTGACTGCGCGACTCTGGCTCTAGCTTGTTCGAGATTTGTATTTGCATCATCTAATTGAGATTTTGTCACGGCTCCTTCGGCTTGCAGTTTTGACATCCGTGATTGAGTGATCTGCGCTAATCGCATCGCTGATTGCGCTTCCAGTTTTTGCGATTCTAATTGACTGAGACTTGCTTGAGAACGATATACTTCTGCTTGCGCCTGCGCTACGCCTAACTGCGCTTGCCCTGTTTGGGCAGTCATATCCATCACATCAATCCGAGCGAGAATATCGCCTTTACGGAAGCGATCGCCTGATTCGAGAGACATCTGCGTAATCCTGCCCATCACCCGCGTTGACAGAGTAGCTTGCTCGACTGTGCGAATTGTTCCCGATAGCTCTAAGGTATTCACGACTGATTGCGATCGCAATGTCAGGGCAGAAACTGCGATCGCTTGAGTGACGGGTGCTTCTGAAGTTTGAGGCGATCGGTTCATTTGTAGAACCGTCCAAGTTCCTCCCGTAAGCAATAATAGCCCGCCCAAAATTAGTCCCCATCCTTTTGGTGATAACTTAGGCGAGGAATGCTTTGGTTCTTTCTGCTCGACAGCTCCTGCAACTAATTCATCAGGTGATTTGTCGAGCGATTCGTGAAGTGATTCTTCTGATGTGGTGTGAGTCATAGGAGTAAGCCTTCTTTTTTAAGTATTAAGGACGATTTCCACGATGTACTTCGTATCCAGCACTTTGCCAAGCTAATAAACCACCTTTGAGGCTATAAACTTTGCTGAAACCCTGAGTAACCAGCCATTGGGCCGCCATATCGCTGCGATGTCCTGATAGACATGTAATTGCGATCGCCCGATCTTTGGGAATCTCTTTGAGAATGCGATCGCGACTATATCTTTGCGCTCCCGCAATATGTCCGATGAAATATTCAAACCATCCGCGCACATCAACTACTAATAATTGATTCTGACGCGATTGCAGTTGAGAGGGCGAGAGGGGCGAAGATTGCATAGGTTGTGATTTGGCTTGTTTATTAGTTGATTTAGCTTTCATGTTGTTCTCTTGTTTAAACTCTAGTCATTACCGAAAAGGATTTGATAAAAGGAGTTGCCATGCGGGGATCTTTAACCATGGCGGTGTAATCTCCTACGTAGAATTGCAATTTACGAGTTATGTACGCCATGCTCAAGCCCATCATGTCCAAACCTTTAGTTTTCCACTTTTGCCAATGTTCGCGATCGGCGCGTAAATCCCAGTTTAAAGTCTGTCCTTCATAGGCTCCTGCGGCAACTACCCTTCCTTCCTGAACGATGAGAACGCCCAATGGATGAGGATCGTTGATAAAACCGTAGGCGATCGCCGAATTAAAATGAATCTTGGCAAGAGCATCGGCTAGATCAGGTTCTGCATTCCATTGTTCGCCGAAAACTTGCATCCATGAGGGTAAAAATAAATCTGTCATCTTTTACTCCAAAATAATTTTAGTAATTAGCCACAGTTTGCCATTCCGCGACTAGTGAAGGCGGAACCGATAGTCTAATTGCTTCTCCTTTGACAGTTGGCAAAGAAAGCTGCAAGGGAATCTCTGCTTGCAACTCCGATAACAAAGGCTGAAGATCGTACTGCC
>JBBRQX010000226.1:0-5274 GCA_038225745.1 Pseudanabaenales cyanobacterium
TAAAGATCATCGATTTTGGATTTTAGCTAGCATCTGGGCTTGGGCGCGATGGGGACAGCTACGCGCAATCATGGCTTATCCCTATCTCAAAGCGATCGGCAAAGGTAAATTCCATCAAGAAGATTTACATCACTGGCAAGTGTGGATAGTGGCAATTTTATTAACGTTGGGAAATTTAGCGATCGGCTGGTTATATCAATCAATTTATTTAGCTGTTGGATTAATTGCGATCGCATTTAGTTTCGCGTGGCTAATCGGGGCATGGTTCAACCGTCAACTAGGCGGACAGACTGGCGATACCTATGGGGCGATCGTTGAGTGGACTGAGGCTTTGAGTTTAGTTGCGATCGCTTACTTGTAAAATAAAGTAGGATGCTAATTGAATAATTGACCTTAACTTGCAAATAGATGTTATCTAAATTCAAAGTTCAACACTATAAAAGTCTCTTTGATACTGAAATCAACTTAGAGCCATTGACAGTATTTATCGGGCCAAATGGCGCTGGCAAATCTAACATTTGCGAATCTCTAGTTGTATTATCTGACTTCCTTCAAAGGCTTATAGATAGTGTGAATACTCCATATAATATTAAAAGCTTTTTCCCACAATCATTACAGGCTGTTAACAAGAATCAGATAAATGTTGAGTCTAAATTTTGGCATGGAAATCTAGACTATATTACCTTCACGGTCTCTGTACTTAAGGAGAATGAGCAAAACTTATCAACATTTTCTGAACTTATAGTCCAATATAACTATCCAAAGCAAGATGTTTCAATAACCATTCGAGAGAATGGAATTATTAGATCAAATGTTGAAGATCCTCTTACTACGCCCTTAAGCAGTTTTCTGGTGTCTAAAAATTATCCAATTTCTCTCATAGCAACCTCTTTGCATAAGATTTGTGTTTACGATTTTGCTCCATTGGATTTATCAAATAATTTTCCAGAAATTTATAGCATGGAAAGAACAGGAAAGGGTGTTGCTTATGCTTTAGTTGATATTTTGCATAGTAATCGACTAGCTTTTGACGAATTAGAGGAACGTTTAAGACTTCTTGTTCCAAACATTCAAAGAATCTCACTACCTCGTGGAAAAGATCAAACTTTCTCTCTGCAATTGATAGATAAATATTCGGAAAATCATATACCAACTTCTGATATATCTGATGGCACACTAAGAATATTAGCTTTTCTGACAGCGCTGTATCAAGAAGATACTCCAAGCGTAATTTGTTTTGAAGAAATAGAAAATGGTGTGCATCCTTGGCTCTTGCATAAAATGATGGAGCTATTAAAACTTGTCTCTACAGAAGGGATTACAGGCAAACCAGTTCAAGTGTTAATTACAACCCATTCTCCCGTATTGTTAAACTATGTCGAACCACATCAAGTTCGCGCTGTAGAACTCGATAACGAAGGCAAAACTCAAGTTCATAACTTACCAACAGATTCTGTCCGTTTTCAAAAAGCTTTAGAAGCCTACGATGGCAATCTGGGCGAACTTTGGTTTACCAACGTTTTTGGGGGCAATCCTGAATGAGTCGTCCAATTCGGATTGGGTTAATTGCTGAAGGCGAAGCAGAACTAGGTGCAAGTATTCCATACATCAACCCAGAAGATGGTGGAAAAATTATTGAAAGGTGCAGGGAGGGAGCTTTGCATACTCTGATTAGACGAGAGCTTCAGAGTATTGGTTTAGATTGTGACTTTGTGCAAAGACATCCTACGAATCGCGAAAGTGGGATCTATACAAGACGTACTGGACATTCAATTTTACAGCCCAAATATCTTGCTCAAGTAGTCATTGCATGGCAACCCGAAGAAATTGATATGATCTTGATTGTGGTTGATACCGATAATCTTTTGACTGAGAGGCAACGCGACTTAGAACGTGCTTTAAAAGCAATTCGTAGCAATCACTTAGATGCAAACAATAAAGAAATTAGCGATCGCAGTGCTGGCGGGTTAGCAACCAGAAATTTTGAAACATGGTTACTGGCTGATACCCAGACTATTTCGCAGATTTTGGACATAGCGATCGCCGATCTCGAAAATCTAGAAGATTTAGAAAATACTAAAAATATTTTAGAAGATGCGATCGCTAATTCTCTATATTTTATTCAGAACACAAGTAATCAGCGCCCATTACAAGTTCGTTGGAATCTCGCTACTCATATCAATTTAGCAACCATTAAAAATTACTGCCCAAATGGATATGCAGTCTTTTCCCAAAATCTTATAGCAGCCGCAAAAGTGGTTAAAGTCGCTTCATCGCTTTTCACTAATGGTGACTAATTCTTTGTCACGATCAAAGTTTACTGATGTATAAATCTTGTGATTGTCAAATGGCTCAGATTCGTCGATGTTTGGCGTGCAACACCGTATGCTAGAGTGATCGCCTCTTAACAACTAATTCTGAAAACTAATGGAAACTAAGCCACCCCTCCCACCCTTTACCCTAGAAACCGCCAAAGCCAAAGTGCAAGCGGCTGAAGATGCTTGGAATACTTGCGATCCAGATCGAGTGGCGCTTGCTTATACTGAAGACTCTGAATGGCGGAACCGTTCAGAGTTTTTTAGTGGACGTGATGCGATTCGAGAATTTCTCAAACGTAAATGGGCAAAAGAATTAGACTATCGTTTGAAGAAAGAGCTTTGGTGTTTTATGGATAATCGCATTGCTGTGCGTTTTGAGTATGAGTGGCATGACGAATCTGGATCTTGGTATCGCGCCTGTGGCAATGAAAATTGGGAATTTGCCGAAAATGGTTTAATGATGCGTCGCTTTGCCAGTATTAATGACGTGCCAATTCAAGAATCTGAACGGAAGTTTCGCTAATATTTATCCAAGGAGATTTCTAAAAAAGAATATCCCATTGGTAGGGGTTTAGCATTTGCGCTACCATATCTCAACTCATCACTGAAATCTCACTTCGCAAATGCTAAACCCTCTTCGCCTAATTTTTTAGAGCGAAAATCCTGTTAATTACATCTTCGACAACGCGATCGGGAGTTGATGCGCCAGAAGTGACACCCACTTTGATTTTGCCTGTGGGTAGCCAATTGGTTGCTTGCTCGATCGCTTCACCCAGTGGCTTATGCTCGATCGCTTCCGCCGATAGAATCCGATGCACATCATCAATATGATAGGAAGGAAGATTGCGCTCGATCGCAATTTCTTGTAAATGGGTTGTATTGGATGAATTGTAACCACCGATTACAATCATTAGATCAAGATCTTCTTCCACAATTTCAAACATCGCATCTTGGCGCTCCTGAGTGGCATCACAAATTGTGTTGAAAGCCAGAAAATGCTCATTAATATGTTCCACACCATATTTTTGCATCATCGTCTTCTCAAACAACTTCCCGATCGCTTCAGTTTCACCCTTGAGCATGGTGGTTTGATTAGCCACACCGACTCTTTCCAAATCGAGATCGGGATCGAAACCATCTGACATTGCTTTGCTGAATTTAGTTAGAAACTCTTGGCGATCGCCACCATTGAGCATGTAATTAGTCACATACTCAGATTCCTTCATATTCAGCACCACTAGATAGCGCTTGGCATAGGAACTAGTGGCGATCGTCTCTTCGTGGTTATATTTGCCATGCACAATCGAAGTAAAATCAGCTTTTTTATGCTTCTCTACGCGATTCCATACCTTTGACACCCAAGGGCAAGTCGTATCGACAATCTTACTGCCGAGGCGATCGAATAATTGCGTTTCTTGAACACTTGCTCCAAATGCTGGCAAGATTACCACGTCACCCTGTTCAATTCCTGAAAAATCTTTAGTTCCATCTTCAGCAACATGCACAAATTGAACTTCCATTTCCTTTAATTTGGCGTTAACTGAAGGATTGTGAATAATTTCATTGGTAATCCAAATACGTTCGTTCGGAAACTGAGTGCGGGTTTCATATGCCATCGCCACTGCGCGTTCCACCCCCCAGCAAAATCCAAAAGACTTTGCCAAATAAATCGTGACATCACCTTGTGTATAAACATAGTCATGTTCACGAATAGTTTGGATCAAGTCACTATGATATTGCGATCGCATGGTTGACTCTGCTTCTTCACCATGTCCAAAGCTTTGACGAAAATAATTGGGAGACTTATGCAAAGCTCTCCGCATCGCTTGTGTGTCGAGAGTGTTGTCCATTCGCGTAGGATAAGATAATTGTGCTGAAAATATTATAACGGCTTGGCAAATGAAAAAACCTGCAATTACCGATCGCGAAATCCATCCTTTAATTGCTCAACGATGGAGTCCTCTCGCCTTTGACAGTAAACTTGTAGAACCTGAAAAACTTGCTCAACTATTTGAAGCCGCCAGATGGTCTGCTTCTTGCTTTAACGATCAACCTTGGGTGTTTATTGTAGCAACTAAAGATGACACGGTGAACTATCAAAAAATGCTTGATTGCCTTGTCCCATTTAACGTCTCGTGGGCGCAAGTTGCTCCAGTATTGGGACTAGTGATTGCTCAAAAAAACTTTAAGCACAATGGCAAGCCAAATGCTTGGGGTGAGTACGATGCAGGTCAATCAGTGGCAACTCTGTTATTACAAGCTACTGCCTTAGATCTAGTCGCTCACCAAATGGGCGGCTTTGACGCAGAAAAGGCGATCGCCACTTTTAATATTCCTGAAACAGCGCGACCTATGGCGGCGATCGCGATCGGTTATGCGGGAGAAACTAGCAATTTGCCCACAGATTTGCAAGAGCGCGAAAATGCTCCACGCGATCGGTATCCACTATCTAGTTTTGTTTTTACTGGCGAATGGGGAAATTCAGCTTCATTTACTTAAAAAACAGAGAGTGCGCTTCGCACACTCTCTGTTTTTTTATAGCAAGCCTGCTTGAGCTAAGCCTAAAATCAAACCTACACCAAGAATATGCCCAAAGCTAGTAACTGCTAGCAATTCTGATAGTCCAAATCCTGAAAACAACCCTGGTAATTGTATAGGTAAGCTAGGACCAACGCCTTTAACTTGGATGCCGTAACGACCGACAACTAGAGCAAACAGGTTAGCTGTAATCATGACCAGAGCAACTTTGAAAGACCACACGGGAGTCGTGCGAACTACGGCTAACAGGTTAAAAGCTAAATGTGGCATAAATTTATTTCTCTAGATCTAATTACTTATAAAAATTTTTAACTTTTATCATCCTATGAGGTGGATAGACACCACAAAATTGTTCTTAAGTTAACTTCATGAAACTTCGTAATCATTTACAGCGCTTTGCGCCGTAATAAAACCAAGA
>JBBRQX010000227.1:0-5220 GCA_038225745.1 Pseudanabaenales cyanobacterium
CGAGATGCTGGGCGATATTCCCAATCCTGAAGAAGACAACAATTTGTTCTATGCATTTTTAGGGATTTCAAGATTCTTTAAAGGACAAGGACTTTACGAACTTGCCGAAGATCCGCTTCAGAGATCTTTAAAAGCTATAAAAGAACTTTTAGGAGAACGTAATCTCTCCATCGCAGCTAGTATCAGCAATCTCGGAGAACTGTACAAATTGCAAGGGCGATATGCAGAAGCGGAACCTTTTTGTATACAAGCACTTGTCCTAAGTCAAGAACTTTTAGGAAAACACTATCTCGTCGCAGCTAATATTAACAACCTCGGAACGTTGTACAAATCACAAGGTAGATATGTAGAAGCAGAACCTCTCTTAAAACAAGCACTTACTCTAAGCAAAGAACTTTTAGGAGAAAATCATTCCGATGTCGCGACTATTATCAGTAACCTCGCAGGATTATACTGTTTGCAAGGTAGATATGCAGAAGCAGAACCTCTCTTTATACAAGCACTTGTCCTAAGTCAAGAACTTTTAGGGGAAGATGATCTTTCCGTCGCGATCAGTATCAACAACCTCGCAGGGCTGTATAAATCGCAAGGTAGATATGCAGAAGCAGAACCTCTCTTGAAACAAGCACTTGCTATGAAGCAAGAACTGTTAGAGGAAAGCCATCCCTCTGTTGCAACTAGTATTAATAACCTCGCAGAACTATACTATTTGCAAGGTAAATATGATGAAGCGGAACCTCTTTTGAAACAAACTCTTACTATGAGGCGAGAACTATTAGGGGAAAGCCATCCTGATGTTGCGGCAAGTATCAACAACCTCGGATGGCTGTATAAGTTGCAAGGTAAATATGATGAAGCAGAATCCCTTTTAAAACAAGCTCTTGCCTTGATGCAAGAACTGTTAGGAGTATTCCATCCCGATGTCGCTACTAATTTATCCAATTTAGCTTTACTCTATCAGGATATGCGACGATATTCCGAAGCACTGAAACTAATCCAGCAAACTATCCAAATCTATAAACCAACACTCGGTCTCGATCATCCAAATACTAAAGCTGCTGAGAGGTGTTTACTGATAATTAAGGGGAAAAGAAAAAAGAAAAAAGGAGGATTTGGGGTTTCTTATCGTTGATGTTATCTTTGGACTTAGGATTAGGTGAAAAGCGATAGGGATCGATTCATAGGCGATTACGTCTATAATATGAATGCTATAGAAAAACACGCCCGATGCCGAGAAAAATCAGAGAATTAAAAAGTCAAATTGCCCGTGAAGGTTTCGTATACTTACCCAAACGAGGTAAAGGCAGTCACGAGCGCTGGAAGCATCCCCTGATTAGCAAAACAATGACAATTTCTGGAAAAGATGGTGATGATGTTCCTTCCTATCTAGAGAAACAACTACAACAACTATTAAAAGAAATAGAACAAATTCTTAGAGAGCAAAGAGATGAATAGATACAGCATGATCCTAGAATGGTCGGACGAAGACAAACTTTATTTGGTGACAATTCCCGAATTTAGCGACCTAGTTCTCATGCCCTGCACCCAAGGCAAAACCCGCACCGAAGCCATCCGCAACGGCGAAGAAGTAATTGAGATGTATCTAGAATCTTGGCAAGCCGAAGGCATCCCCTCACCTCAACCGCACTTACTGCAATTGGCTTAAATATCGAAAGCGCTAAACCGATTAAGGAAAATGGAAAAGGGTAAAAGGAAAAAAGGGGATAAGGTTCTGCCCTAAAAGCACAGCTAACCAAGAACTAAAGTTCTGGGCTGCAAAGAATAAAGTCAGTTAAAACTGACTGAGAAACCTCTCAAAATTGCATTTAACCCGTTTCAACGGGTTTGAGCTTTCAGCCCGCAATTTATTGCAGGGCTTCTAATTACCAGCTAGCACCCTTTGCTATTCACCCATCACCAGAAGCTTTAACTGTGGGGTATCAGCGCCGCAACCTTACTAGCTAAATATCCCCACTTTTGGAACTTCTCTTGTAACTCAACCACATCTCGAAAAGCCAAAAAATAAAGATACTCAGGCGCAAAATCAGCATCATTTATCCATCGAAGCGTACCTAGCTCAGTATCAACTTCAAACTGTTGAAACAAGTCCAAATCTTGCAATGGTTTAAACACCTTACCCGTCAAACTTTCAGACAAATCAGCAACACCCTCACGACCATCGTTAAATTTAATTTTAATTCTGTAATCATCAGCATAACGAGCAGAAATGATATGCAAAAACATAAACTTACTCCAAAGGACTAATAGATTGAAGTTCTTCCTGCTGGCAACAGAGTTCCCAATTTGCCATCAACTCAGCCTGATGCAGATCGTGCCATTCCAAAACATGACGAAGCGCCCTCTTGGGAAATGTTCCAGTCACTATCCCTGTCTCGGTTTCGATGATAATCTCATATTCTCAGTACCTCGCATGATAATGAGGCGGTAGATGATCGTTCCAGTAGAAACTAATTATGATTCCTATAAACCGACTGACAACAGGCATGGAATTGATAAATATAAGCTAAGAAAACCGTACAGTAAGATCTTAGCACCTTTTCTATAATGAAATTAGAGTGAAAATAATATCACAAATAATTTGCTTTTCACCCATCACCAGAAACTTTAACTGTGGGGTATCAGCGCGATCGCCTCCTAAGTTTAACCCAGCCAATTTTCCACAACCAAACTTGGCACATGCAAAAACTCACGCACATTCGCAGTAACAACCGTTAAATTCAAAGCTAAACCATGCGCCGCAATCAGTAAATCATTAGCTCCAATCTACTTGTTGCTTTAAACGCAGCGAACCATTTTTTTCTGCCCCAAACCACAACTCAGAAGCAACAGCAATACTCGTGCATATTTTATCTCCAACTTCAGCAATGCGTTGAGCAATGTCTACAGCTACATTAATTGGCATCACCCCTTCGTAAAGGGTATATTCAAGAGCTAATATTTAGAACGCTTGGAGAGTAAAAACATAGCGATCGCGCCAATTACAAAACCGCTAATATGCGCTAAATATGCCACACCTGGTAAATTAGGATTCGCCATTGCCGCATAAACAGTTTGACCCGCAATCCATAAACCTAGAAACACAGCAGCAGGGATGGGAATCGCGGTTATAAAAAATCCGAGAAATACTAAACTCAAAATCCTTGCGCGGGGAAACCTGACTAGATATGCACCCATAACTCCCGATATTGCGCCACTTGCGCCCACCATCGGAATGATCGACATTGGAGCCGTCATCACTTGCACGACTCCAGCAAAGGCTCCACAAACCAAATAGAAAAACAAAAACTTCCAATGCCCAAGTTGATCTTCGATGTTATTGCCAAATAGATAGAGAAACCACATATTCCCTACTAAATGGAAGATATTAGCATGGAGAAATTGTGATGAGATTAAGGCGATCGCCTGTCTTGAGGGATTAGCGATGAATTCCTTTGGTACTAAAGCCCAATTCCCGATCCATTCGCCTAGTTGAAAATTTGGCAAACTGGTCTGATATCCAAATATCAGAACGTTGATCAGGATCAATGTATAGACGACTATGGAAGTATCTTGAGTCGGATTGTCATCATGCAAAGGAAACATTGTTACTCCATGTCATCAAGCTTAATGCGCGGATCGACTGCCTTGAGCAGTAAATCACCGATGAGATTGCCAACAACTAACATCAAAGTCCCAAGCATCAGCCCCGCCATGACTAAGTTAGTATCTTTTTCTTTAGTCGCATCCAAAAGCAATTTTCCCAGACCTGGCCAGCTAAAAAAGAACTCGGTAATAAAAGCGCCGCCCAATAATCCCCCAAATTCAAATCCTAACAAAGTAATTAAAGGGTTAATCGCATTACGCAGCGCATGGACATAGATCACCTTACTTTCGGGCAAACCTTTTGCACGCGCAGTTTTGATATAGTCTTGGCGCAACACATCTAGCAAACTACCGCGCATAATTCTTTGCAATCCTGCAAAACTAACTACGGTCAAAGTCAAGACTGGCAAAATCATATGATGTCCAATATCGAGAAATTTACCAAAAGGCGAGAGATCGGCAAAACCAATACTCGTCATGCCGCCAACAGGAAACCAACCTGTATTTTGGGCGACCATCAGCAATAAAATCGCTAGTACAAAACTAGGAAAACCTTGAGTGGCATAACTTAATACTTGGATTAGGCGATCGCTCCAAGTGTTTTGCTTGACGGCGCTATAAATGCCGAGGGGAATTGCGATTAGCCAAGTTGTCACCAACGAGGCAAGGGACATGATTAGCGTATTCCCAGCCCGTTCTACAATTAGCGGTGTGACAGGTGCTAAACCTTGACAACGCACGCCCAAATCACCGCCTAAAGTATTTCGCAGCCATAAGAGATACTGCACTGCTTCGGGCTTATCGTAGTTCAATTGTTTTTCTAACTGCTCGATCGTCTTTTTGGGAGTAGTCGGATTATTTCGCAGCTCAGAAAAGCAATTTCCGGGAGATTTAGTAATTGCAAAAAAACTTAAAATGGACACACCCAAAACGACAATCACCGCTTGCCCCAGTCGCTTCACCACAAAACCTGTCGTATCATTGACGATCAAGCGCCAGAAAGAGCGATGTCCTCGATTTGCAGTTGTCATAACTTAGAATTGTTATATATCTCTAGTTATACTAATCTAAATCACCATTCAGCGTTTTAAACGCTGAACGATCGCTATTACTATGTTGCAATCTCTCGAAACTTTAGCGCGATCGCTACCAAACTGGTTTTATCAACTTGAACAATGGGCCGATGCTTTGGTGAATAGCCAACTCAATCAAGCTTCATGGACGAGTGTGGGCGTAGTCTTTTTGGCAGGGCTAGTGACTAGCCTCACCCCTTGCACTCTGTCGATGTTGCCGCTCACGATTGGCTATATTGGCGGCTATGAGTCTAAAAGTACATGGAAGTCGGCTTTGCAATCAGCATGGTTTTGTTTAGGATTTGCGATCGCCCTTACAGGTTTCGGACTAGCGGCGGCGCTACTTGGCAAGATTTATGGACAAACGGCTTGGGGTTGGTCGGTGGTGATGGGAATAATTGCGATCGCGATGGGATTGCAATTATTGGAAGTAATATCTTTGCGGTTGCCTACTTTTGGCAATTGGGAAGTATCCAAAAATTTGCCACAGGGATTGCGATCGCTATTAAGTGGTTTATCCGTTGGGTTCGTCGCGTCACCTTGC
>JBBRQX010000228.1:0-5205 GCA_038225745.1 Pseudanabaenales cyanobacterium
ACGATTTCTTTAGGTGGTACAAGACGAGTATTTTTGAGCTTGCGATCCACTGCTTCTGTTGGGATCTCCCCTGTCACCGCAAAATAAAGTGAAGCAGCAAGAGCGTATATATCAACAGTTGGCTTCGCACTACCCTTGCGTTGTTCGTAAGGGGCAAAATTTTTATGCCCGTGATGTTCATAAGTGTTAGTTGCGATCGCAATTTCCACTGTTAGCCCAAAGTCAATCAAAACTGCCTTACCATCATCTTGAATCATGATGTTACTGGGATGAGCGTCACGATGCACCAAACCCTTATCGTGCATAAAACTCAGAGCATCACCAATCTGTTTCAAAAAAGCAAGAGCTTTTTCCTCTGGCAAAGGTGTAGGACTTGGGTTTAACCCTTTCACCAGAGAGAACAACGTTTTGCCAGCGATAAAATCCATCACAATACAATAAGTGTCAATTTCTTCAAAGACATCCCACACTTGCACAATATGAGGATGTTTAAAGGTGGACAACTTTTTTAGCTTTTCGCCTTCATTTTTGAGAACCGTAACGAGCTTGTGATAGTCAGGATAATTTTTAAATTTTTCTAAAGGGGTCTTGATAACAACATCAATTTCTAGTTGTACATACTTTGCTTTATAAACTGTACCAAAGCTCCCGTCCCCAAGTACATCAGTAATTTCGTACTGACCACCCTGCAATTTATCGCCGACTTGCCAACCCATACTTCTTCTCTCAAGTGAAAATTTAATGAATATTGTAATTAACTGAAGTCAAATCTCAATTAATTCTGAGATCAAAATTACCACGTCAACGTATAAAAGTCTGCATCGTTTAGAAATCTCATTTAGATACTGCCAAAGAGATCTGATTAAAATTTGCAAGCCATAATGCCAGTTAGGATGCGATCGCCTTATCAGTGCCATTAATGCGATCGCGCTAGATTTTAAATATATTTTAGTGATTACGCATATGCCATAAATAAAGGAAAAATTCAACACATCAATCGAAGAATTTTTATCAAGCTTATCAATGTTGAAATCAATTTTATGATTTTAAATTAATAATCTGATTCTAATTTATTATTTACTAAGCTAGTTAATTAAATATAGATGATAGTTATCTATAAAAATAAATATATTATATATCTTAGCGAAAAAATTTGACTATTAGTACAATCATCTTAGATACTGATGTATAGATATTAAATATTAGATTGTTAAAAAATAAATGGCGAAAGTAAAACAACCAATTCAACTCTCTGGAGAGGCTCTGTTGCAGAAAGTTAAAGAACTAGAGCATCTGTCAAAAGAAGAAAAAGCTAAGGCTTGTGGATATGCAACCATTACCAAAAACAATCAAGCTCGCGTCAACTTGATGAAGTTTTATAATGCTTTAATGGCAGCCGATGGGATTGAGCTTGAAGCTAAAGGTAGTGGCAAAGGTGGACGCAGTGCGAGTTATCGAGTCAGTGTTCAGAAGAATGGCAACCTACTAATTGGTTCAGCTTATACACAACTCATGGGTTTAGAAGCGGGTGATGAGTTAGAAATCCGCCTCGGGCGCAAACACATTCATTTACATCAAATTGGTGCAGATGAAGAAGAATAAACAATAAAAAGTCCAAAGTGCTTTCTATTGTTTCTGAATTTTAATTTATCGCGATCGGGACGACAAAGCCTTAATAACAAAGGAATATGTTTTGTACAGTATTTTGTTGTTAAGGTAAAATTTTCCCGCTTTCCACTTGAAAAATTCGAGCAGAGTTTAGCCACTTAGCATCAAATGAACCAAGATGAGTCGTGGTGATTATTGTTTGAATGCGATCGCCGATCGCATTCAATAGGTGATCTTGACGTTGGAGATCGAGTTCGGCTAAAACATCATCTAATAACAATAGTGGCGGCTCTCCAATTACTGATTCTATCAAATCTAATTCTGCCAGTTTTAGTGCCAATACCAAAGTTCTTTGCTGTCCTTGAGATCCATATTCCCTCGCAGGAGTTTGATTAATTGTTAGCAAAACCTCATCTCGGTGGGGGCCAACTAAACTCGTGCCTTGATGTTGTTCAATGATCGCCTTCTGCGAAATCGCCTCAAGAAAAGCTTGATGAATATTTTCAATCGTATCCTTCGGCGAAAACAGGAACTTAGGAACATAAGTAATTTCTAGATATTCACTGCCGCCGCTAATCGATTGATGCCAAGTACGTGCGATCGGCGTTAATCTCTCCAATAAACGCGATCGCCTTCTAATTAGTCGCGTTCCTGTCGTCACTAATTGAGCATCCCAAAGCGCCATTTGTTGCGGTTCATACTGGATTTGCCCTTGTTTAATCGACTTTAATAAAGCATTACGTTGCCGCAAAACTTGGCTATATTGCTGCAAAAGATTAATATAAATTGGCTCTAATTGAATCAAAACTGTATCCAACCAAGTACGCCGACTCTCTGGACTGCCCCGCACCAAATCCAAATCTAAGCTCGAAAATATTACGGCATTGAGATTCCCCAAAAAATCAAGATGCCTTGCTTGATTGACTCCATTTACCTGCAAAGTGCGTTTGCCACTAGCTCGCATCCGCATCATTAATTCCATGGGATAGCTCTCAGGCGATCGCTGACAGATAGCCCTAATTTCGCCGATCGCTTCACTATTTCGCACTAAGTCGCGATCTTTACTAACACGGTGCGATCGCAAAGTTGCCAATAGTAAAACTGCCTCAAGCAAGTT
This sequence comes from Pseudanabaenales cyanobacterium, assembly GCA_038225745.1. Taxonomy (GTDB): domain Bacteria; phylum Cyanobacteriota; class Cyanobacteriia; order Pseudanabaenales; family Pseudanabaenaceae; genus Pseudanabaena. Next base: position 2,726 of record JBBRQX010000228.1, read on the forward strand.
AGATTTACCTTGAGCATTGTTGCCCACGATCACGGTTTTGGGCGCTGTGAAGGTAACTTCTTGATCGATGTAGTTGCGAAACTGCTTGATGTGGAGAGATTTAAGGTACATTCACGCAGAGGTTGCTATTGGCGGGCTTTCTAGGATAAAGCTTTTTTTGACATTGCGTTACGAGTAGGATGTCCAAAACGCAAGCAAGACTCTTTTTTATGATCTAGTTATGATCTAGTATTGATATTTATTCTTAATAGTGATTGACAAAAGAATAAATCCCTGCCAAGCTAATTGAGAATAATTACTAATAAATTTAAATCTTACAATGTTCAATTATCCATCCATGTCGCTTTTCAAACGTGAAATCCCACTACTGTTAGCAAGTTTATTGATTGTGACGGCATGTACTGAGGCTCCCAAGGAAACGCAAACCAGCGTTAGTCCTGTCACGACACCTGCGGTCACTACTCCTGTAAAAAGCAACAGTAAATTAAAAATTAATATTAACAAAGCCCCCATTGCCGAATTGGACAAACTAGAACTACCAGGCACAAAACCTTCACTGTCCGAGCGCATTCAAGCTGCTAGACCCTACAAAACCATTGATGACCTAGTTACCAAGAAGGCGATTTCCGCCGAAGAACTAGGACTCATCAAAGGCTTGGTGACGACTGAAGACAAATAAAAAGAAAAAAGCTGTGGCGCACGCGCAGCGTGCGCCACAGCTCTTTTGGATTATTAACAAACAACCAAATAAATAGCAAAGGGAAAATTATGGATTTTAGTGCAGCGCTGCCGACTTTCTTAATCGTGCTTCGAGAGGGAACGGAAGCAACCCTAGTAGTAGGAATTGTGCTTGCGTATTTGAGTAAGGCAAATCAGTCATTTCTAAATAAATGGGTTTACTTAGGCGCGATCGCAGGGCTTTTTGTCAGCAGCTTGATGGGCGCGATCGCCCAAAAGCTAATTGGTGGCTTTAGTGGCACTGTTTATTATTTGTGCAAAGGAATTTTTTCTGTAGCGGCGATCGTAATGTTGAGCTGGATGCTGATCTGGATGACCCAACAAGCAAAGACGCTGAGGTTTCAAGTCCAAGAAAGCGTAGATCGAGCTTTACAAGGTAATGCAACAAATAAAGCAGGCTGGGGATTGTTTACTCTAATTTTTGTGGCAGTTTTAAGAGAAGGTGCAGAAACTGTTCTATTTATTACAGGGGCATTTAATCCCGATCAAACCCAATCTGGACTTGCTCAATACGCACCTGCGATCGGTAGTATATTCGGAATAATGGCAGCGATCGTGCTTGGATTGGCAATCTTTAGATTTGGAGCGAAGCTAAATATTCGCGTCTTCTTTCAAGTATTAGGAGTTGTCTTAATTTTAATTGTGGCTGGTTTAGTAATGACATCTTTAGCCGCATTTGACCTAGCGAATACGGTTGATAAAGTTTTTAATACTGTTACCCAAAGTTACGAGTTTCTCGATCCACCTCAAAAAGTAATTAGCTGGTTTAGTCTTGGTCGTCAGGTTACCGATACTTCCGCTTTCTTACCCGCCGATAAGTTTCCTGGAATTATTTTCGCGACTCTATTTGGTTATTCTGACAAGCTTTATGCAACTCAAGTTGTTGGATATTGTATATTTCTAAGCACAATGGTAACTCTCTATTTCCGTTCTCTTGGTGGCAAAAAGCTCCTCCCATTTTTAAGAGCATAAACCCAAAGATCTGTGGCGCACGCGCAGCGTGCGCCACAGCTCTTTCGGTTTTAAGGTTTCTTTTGCCTAGCCACTCAGATTTTCAAAATAATCGTGAAGTTGAGAGCAGGAGCGATAAGCCTAGCAAAACTAGAATCGAACTGCCAATGTTATTCCAAAATTGATGGTAACTGGTGAGAGAAGCACGTTGTTGGGGACGATCCTCCATAATTGGTTGCAATGTCGATAGATCGATAATGGGGAACTTACCACGCCGAAACCAACCTGTCGCAATCACAGAGCGATCGCATAGCATTTCCAGATTTCTAATTGTATGGGAAGGATCGATAATCCATTGACGAAAATTGGGAATGTAGTTCAGAAAAGCTAAACCACCTTGATCTTCGATCCGCATGGCATAACCAAGATAGAATTCATCAGTGCCATAACCAAGCATCTCCCCAGCGATTTGCACAGGAGCGCCTTGCACATAACTAGCATAGGGATCGATCAACAGACTCACCAAGTCGGTATCAGCAACACGACGGAAATCAGGATAGCGTAAACTTCCTTGCAACATAAATCCTAAGCCCAAGCCAATCATCGACAGACTCAGTAATAGCCATCGGTTAAACAATTGCGAGAACAATATGGCAATAATTATGGCGATCGCCACACCGAGAACTGGAGAGACTTGGATCAATACATCACGCCAAAAGTTTCGTTATAAAAGCTTTTTATTGAGCTTTTTCTCTTCCTTCAAAAGTTCCGCAAAATCATATTCCGTTAAC